>NZ_QUHG01000005.1:0-83960 GCF_003479505.1 Roseburia sp. AF15-21
AAACATCCTGAATGAAATGCACGCCCGACAGACCAGCAAAAAGGTCAAGGCTGCCATGCGCACAAGATTTGCCAATGGCGCACACTATGGAGCCTATGCACCGCTGGGGTATGTAAAAGACCCGGACAAAAAAGGTCATCTTCTGATCGACCCGGAAACACGCTGGATTGTAGAGAAGATTTTTGACCTTGCAGTACACGGGAGGGGTGCCGCCAGCATTACACGGATTCTGGTGGAAGAAAAAGTACCTACCCCCGGCTGGCTGAACTATGAAAGATACGGGACTTTCGCTAATATCTACGCCGGTGCGCCCGCAGAAAAAGCCTATGCGTGGACGATTGCACAGGTCAAGAGCATTTTGAAAGAGGAAACCTACATCGGTCACAGCGTTCACAACAAGCAGAGCAACATTTCATTCAAGAACAAGAAAAAGGTGCGGAAGCCGCAGGAAGAATGGTATCGTGTGGAAAATACCCACGAAGCCATCATTTCCGAAGAAGTGTTCCAAAAAGTTCAGGAGCTGATTGCAAGCAGACGCAGGAAACGCAGAAACGGTACGACACAGATTTTCGCAGGATTGATAAAATGTGCAGACTGCGGATGGTCTTTAGCCTATGGGGAAAACAAGCAGAACAAAAACCCATACGGGTACTACCATTGCAGCAAAAACGGACAGGGATTACGCCAGTGTTCCATGCACTATATCCGCTATGATGTACTGTATGCCTATGTACTTGCAAGACTGCAATACTGGTCTATGCTGGCACAGAAAGACGAGGACAAGCTACTGAAACGCCTGCTCAATGCCAGCGACAGGGAAAGAAACTCTGCAAAGAAAAAGCAGGCTGCGGAGCTGAAAAAGGCAGCGAAGCGTAAAGCCGAGGTTGACGGGCTGTTTGCTAAAATGTATGAGGACTGGTCTGCCGGACGCATAACCGAGTATAACTTCAATATGCTGTCCGAGAAGTACCAGAACGAGCAAAAGGAGCTTGAAACAAAAATAAGACAGCTTCACGAAACGATGGAAGCCGCCGTACAGACCGCAGCGGATGCTGAAAAGTGGATTGCCCTAATGAAACAGTATGTCAACCCTGTGGAGCTGACCGCCGAACTTCTGAACACTCTAATTGAAAAAATAACCGTCCACGAAGCTGTCAAGGGCGAGGACGGAAGCCGTGAACAGGAAGTAGAAATCTACTACCGCTTCATCGGCAAAATCGACTGACCTTTCTTTTTTACCCAACAATATCTTTAATTAAGGGAAACGGGAAATGGTTTTCCGGAGGTGTCGTTGCTATTACCTTTGTGTGGGGAACTGGATATTACTGTAAATGAGCTTTTATCCGGAGAAAGAGTTTCTGAAGAAGATTATCGTAGAAAGGCGGAAGAAAATATGGTGAATTTAGTAAAAGAAGCACAGGAAAGTAAGAAAAAAATAATTTTATCAGCAATGGTGGCAATGTTAGTAATTGTTGCAGCAACACCATTATTTGTGGTGTCAGGAGCTCTTGTAATGGAAAACTGGTTGAGGATTCTTTTAATTGTGTTAGGTACGGCAGTAATTATAATGGGTATTGCGATTGCCTGCGTTCTTGACCGTGATGCAGGAGCGTATGAATGTCCGGAATGTCATGGCAGATTTGTGCCAGAGATGAAGGATTATATTATGGGACCACATACTATCCGAAAAAGAAAACTGACCTGTCCACGATGTGGTGCACGTAAGTATTGCAGAAAAGTGTTGACAAAATAAGATGGATGCACAGCATGTGAAGTAGAGATAAGTGATATACAAAATTATGTCCTGAAAAATGTAAATATTAGCAAATTTATCACCTGAAAAATGTGGAATATAATTATGGTACAATAAAAAAGCTAGAAAATATAATTTCAATCTTACAAAAATGTAAGAGATAAAGGGAAAATGTAAGCAGAATCCATGGCTGACATTTTCCTTTTTTGCTATGATAATGGAAAAGATGACAGAGCAATAAAGTGAGGAGAAAACAATGGCAATCTTAGAAGTAAATAATCTGAAAAAAGTTTATACAACCCGCCTGGGTGGAAATCAGGTAGAGGCATTAAAGAATCTTTCCTTTTCTGTGGAAGAAGGAGAATATGTAGCAATCATGGGAGAATCCGGTTCTGGAAAGACTACGCTTTTAAACATTCTGGCAGCACTGGATAAGCCCACCGGTGGACAGGTCATATTAAATGGCAAGAACATTGTGGATATCCGGGAAAAAGAGATTTCCGCATTCCGGAGAGAAAATCTTGGATTTGTATTTCAGGACTTTAATCTTTTGGATAATTTTTCATTAAAAGATAATATCGTTCTTCCGCTGGTGTTATCCGGTGTGGATTATAAAGAGATGGAGCGGCGCATAACACCGATTGCGGCGCAGCTTGGAATTCTTGATATTCTTGGAAAATATCCTTATGAAGTATCTGGCGGACAGAAACAGCGTGCGGCGGTAGCAAGAGCCTTGATAATCAAGCCGGAGCTGGTACTGGCAGATGAGCCTACTGGAGCACTGGACTCCAAAGCAACGGAAGATTTATTGACATTATTTAATAAGATTAATGAGCGGGGGCAGACAATTCTTATGGTAACACATAGCACTAAGGCTGCAAGCCATGCAAGAAGAGTATTGTTTATTAAAGATGGGGAAGTATTCCACCAGATTTACCGTGGTAATTTAACCAGTGAGGAATTGTATGCAAAGATTTCAGATACACTGACAATGCTTACGACAGGTGGTGAGAAACATGAATAGGGGGTTATATGGAAAACTGGCAGTAAATAATATAAAGCACAACAGACAGTTTTACCTGCCGTATCTGTTGACTGGGATGCTGACGGTGGCATTCTTTTATACCATGTTGTATCTGAATTACAATCCGGGACTGGACGAACTGCCATTTGGTGCCGTGGATGTAAAGTTTGTGCTGGGACTGGGTGCAGTTATCATTGGATTTTTCTCTGTGATATTCCTGTTTTACACCAACAGCTTTATTATGAAGCGGAGAAAAAAGGAGCTTGGTATTTATAACATTCTTGGAATGGAGAAAAGGCATCTGGCAAAAGTAATTTTTTTGGAGACGTTTTTTTCAGCAGTGGTTGCCATCGGTGGCGGACTTGTTGCAGGAATTGCTTTCAGTAAACTGATGTGTATGTTATTGTATGCCATGATTGGATACCATGCAGAAATTGTTTTTTATGTATCAGAAAGTGGCGTTGTAAGTACCATCCTTTTATTTGCCGGTATTTTTATGCTGACCTTTATATATAATCTGTTTCAGATACAGCTTGCCAAACCGGTGGAACTGCTGCATGGAAGCAGCCAGGGCGAGCGGGAGCCGAAGACGAAAAGGCTGATGGCAATAGTTGGAATTGTAACACTTGCAGCAGGCTACTATATGGCAATTACAGTAGATAATCCGGTAACTGCAGTGCTTCTGTTCTTTGTAGCGGTAATACTTGTAATTATCGGAACCTATTTTATATTTATGGCAGGCAGCATTGCAGTGCTTAAGTTCTTAAGAAAGAGAAAAAGTTATTATTATAAAAAGAAACATTTTGTGGCAGTCTCTGGTCTTATTTATCGGATGAAACAGAATGCAGCAGGACTGGCAAGCATCTGTATTTTATCCACGATGGTACTGGTGGTAATTTCTTCAACGGTAAGTATGTATGCCGGACTGGATGATGAACTGGCAGCCCGTTATCAGGGAGATATCGGAGTATCCATTACCAGTGAAAATCCGATTACAGAAGGTGATGCATTGCGGGAGTTAGTGAACCGCACCATCCAGCAGGAGAACCGCAGTATAAAAGAAGAACAGGGCATGATGACGCTGACATTTTCCTGCATATCAGAAGATGGAAATCTTGTAATTCGCAAACATGATGATGAGGGCGATTATAGTTCTGATATTATTATGCTCCGCATGATTACAAGGGAAGATTATGAGGAAGCTTATAATGTAAGGGTTCCGGAGCTTTCGGATCACGAAGTGGTGTTGGCAACCAGTGATGACTATGATAAAGATACGATTACGGTTGGAGATTATACTTATCCTATTTTACAGAAACAGCATTTTTCTTCTGAAAATGGACATTGGATGGATAATCAGGTCTATTATATGGTAGTAAACAATATAGAAGATATGGCACCGTTGTATGAAGCACAGAAAGAGATTTATGGGAAAAATGCCAGCAGCTATTATTACTCTCTGTATATCGACATCGATGGAAACAGGGAAGAAAAAATTGCCTGTGGAAATGCAGTATCTGCGGCAATTGGTGCAGACGGCATGGAAGAAGGGCATGACGGTAAATATTATATCATGATAGAAAACAGGGCAGAAAATGAAGATTCCTTCCGGCAGATGTATGGTGGCTTTCTGTTCCTTGGCATTTTCCTTGGAATCCTGTTTTTGATGATTACCGTACTTATTATTTTTTATAAGCAGATTTCGGAGGGATATGAGGACAAAGAGCGCTTTGCCATTATGGAAAAAGTAGGAATGAGCAATGAAGAGGTAAAGAAAACAATCAGTGCACAGATCCGGATGGTATTTTTACTACCGATTGTTACCGCTGCGCTACATGTGCTGGCAGCGTTTCCAATGATCCGGATGATACTGGCAGTGATGAATCTGAATAATGGAAGACTGTTTGCGTACTGTCTCCTTGGTACGATTGCAGTATTTACAGTTATTTATCTTCTGGTATACAAGATGACCTCAAAAACCTACTATCGAATTGTCGGGCATCAGATTGGGTAGAGACTCTAATAATATCAAATAACCGTAAGAACCTGCTGCCGGCAGTTTCTTACGGTTGTCTGGCAAAGAAGAGAAAACTCCCGCTGTACTATGGTGTCATTGGAGCTTTTTTCTCTGGTGTGTATTTAGCAATTGTTTTTAAAAGAAGTTCCGTATCCAGTGGTTTGGTAAGGTGTTCGTCCATACCTGCAGCATAAGTTTTCTGACGGTCTTCTGCAAAGGCGTTTGCAGTCATGGCAAGAATCGGAATTGTTTTTGCATCCGGACGGTCTAAGGAACGGATGGCACGGGTTGCTTGGTAACCATCCATAACCGGCATCATGATATCCATTAAAATGATATCGTATTCATAAGGAGAAGCCTCCATAAAAAGCTGAAGTGCTTCCTCTCCATTGCAGGCTTTGGTAACCACTGCACCGGCATCAGTCAGAATAAATTCTGCAATTTCAAGGTTTAGCAAATTATCTTCAGCCAGCAGAATATGATAGCCGGAAAGAGAGATTTCTTCATCGGAAGTTTCTGCTTCGGAAGTGGAAGCGGCGTTATGGTCGATACAAAAAGGAATCGTAATCCGGTAAGTGGTGCCGACATCCTTTTCACTGGAAAAATCAATGGTTCCGCCCATTTTATCCAAAAGATTCTTTACAATTGCCATGCCAAGTCCGGTACCGTTGTAAGTAGAACGGGCATCATGGCTTTCCTGGGTAAAAGGTTCAAATAAATGCTCCTGAAATTCTTTGCTCATGCCGATTCCGGTATCAGAGCAGGTAAATTCAATCCAGGCAGTATCTTCCGTGAAACGTACTTCATGACAACTTAGAATGACTTTTCCATTTTCCTTATTATATTTTACTGCATTGCTTACAATATTCATAAGAAGCCGCTTGATATGAATAGGACTTCCGATGAGACATGGATGCTGGACAGAAGGAACTTCGGAAATAATTTCGATGCCACGTTCTGCAGCCTGCTTTTCTATGATGGTGGTGATATCATTGACCAGGTGTAGAACATGGAACGGGCGGGATTCTAAGACAATTTCGCCGGATTCCAGTTTTCCCATATCAAGAACTTCATTTACAAGTTCTAACAGCAGACCAGAAGCCTCCCGGATTTTCCCGAGACATTCCTGCTGCTTGACAGGGTTATCTTTATAATGTCCGGCAATTTCCACCATACCACGGATTCCGTTAATCGGCGTCCGGATATCGTGACTCATCCGCTGCAAAAATTCGGTCTTGGCAAGGTTGGCACTTTCTGCCTTTTGGGCAGCCTCCTTTAGTGATTCCTGATAGAGTTTATCCTTCTTCAACTGGGCTTTCTGGTAGCTCTGGTCAGTCCTCCAGCGCAGCATCTGGAAAATCAGAAGAAGGCAGATATAACTAAACATATAATAAAATACTTTTCGCGGAGTCGTTTCAAAAACTGCATGCTCAGGCAGATAGACGTAGATATAATAATTCTGTCCCTGATCTAACATACCAAAGACATGCTTTGGTGAGGAGACTGTATTATGAACATGAACCATCTGTCCACTTACCGCTTTTTTGTTTATATTCTGTAGTACTTCAATATCATTAATATCTGTTCCTTCGAGTTTTTCTTCATTTGAGGCAATCACTTTATCACCACTGGTAATGACAATGGTGCTGTTACGGCTGATACTGTAGCCGGACAGCAAATTCTGAAAAGAGATACTGTAACTTTCAATATAATCAAGTGGTGTATGGTAATAAGTTACAATAATACCAGAGGTATCGGTACGTCCTACCGCTGCAAGGTCGATATAAGAGCCATCTTCACAGTTGATTCTGGAAGAGTATGTTTTTTCCGGATGTATGGCAACATCCAGAAGAACTTCTTTTTTCAGCGTATCGGTTAGGCCGGCACTGCCAATGGAATCAGTACAATATTCAGAGGTTACAGTTCCGGTTTCATCCAGAAAAATAATGCCGGTAATATAAAACTCTTTTGTAAATTCTTCCATGGAAGCTTTTTCCATGGATGTTGTGCCATGCAGACAGTTATCCGTAGAAATATTGTGGGCAGCCTGCTGACAGCATTCAATAATACGCATCAGGCTCTTGGTTTCGGAGGCTAAATTTAAATTGCTGTAGGTGGAGCATTGTTTCTTCAAATAATTAACCGTATCTGCAAGGTGTTCTTCTGTGGATTCGATATCATCGTTTGCGGAAGTAAAAAATACCAGAAGGAAGAACAGGATGCCAAGAAATATTGAAAAAGGCCAGAAAAAACGCAGTCTAAAGGGTTTGTTCTTATTTGACTTCATAATTTTCTACCTCCAGATAAGTACTTGGATGTGCTAAGTATTTTCCGATGATTTTCTCAGAGGTTCCATCTTTTTGCATTTCCTCTAAAGTATCAGACAGTTTTTCGTTAAGCCCGCTGGTATCATCAAGAGAGAAAGCCACACCCAGTCCGACAGTAAGAAGCGGTTTATCCAGAATGCGGTATTCCACATGATAATCAGACATATATTGTAAAATAGAAGTTTCATGGGCAGCAACCGCATCCACATAACCTTTGCTTAACATTGGGTAAATCAGCTCACGATTCTGCATGGCGAAAAGCCCGTTAATTTTTGGAATGTCGGGGTCGGTCTGGTTGAGAAAAATATCTTCCGGTTTCGTGGTAGCCTGAACGGCGATGTTTTTACCGGCAAGATCCTGCAGGGTGTAAATATTGCTGTCCGGACTGACTGCAACCACCTGCTGGCTGATCATATAAGGTCCCGCCCATTTGTATTCATCCATTCGTCCGTCCATGCTAAAGCAGCCCCATGCACAGTCGATACTGCCATCCTGCAGAAGAGCTTTTTTATTTTCCCAGTCGATGGTGACAAATTCAGCCTGATAGCCCATTCTGTGGAAGGCTTCCGTGGCAAGTTCCACATCAATGCCGGTTGGTCTGCCGTCTGTTCCGCTATAATTAAAAGGCGGATAATTGTCGCTGCCGATTACAATAGTTGGCAGCGAAGTTTCCTGTTTTGTGGAAAGAGTATTTTCCGCTTTTCTGCAGCTACATAATAAAAATGTAAAAATACAGAGAACAGCCAATAGCTGTTGTAGTTTTTTCGAACCATTCATATAATAGAGTCACTCCTGAAAAAAATCTTTTTACTGTGTTACTATTATAAAGTAGGAAAGGCGCAGATACAACAGATTACAACAGATTGCAATAGAAAATCACTTGAATTTTCGACAAAAAAATTGTATATTTGATATAGAAATGTAAATTTTTATCTGAAAAGTTTAAGCAAGTAGAAATGCTAAGGGATATGTTAGAGAAGAGGGAAATTAGGATGAAAGAAGTTACAAAACAGGCAGAGGAAACACAGATTAGCCATAAGACACTGCGGCTGCTGGCAGGAACACTTTGCTCAGTGATTGGAACATTGCTTGCAATCTATGTAGGCGGCTGGCTGATGCTGTTTAAACCGGTACAGGGTGTTGTGGCAGCCTATTTTGCAGGAAAACTTGCAGTTGGCACAATTGTCCTTGCAGCTTTTAAATGTCTGTTATCTGCAACAGTAGCAGGGGCAATCTGGTGTGGTGGATATATTGCGAAATGCAAGTTTATCGGACATGAAGAATATTAATGAGCAGATTCGAAAAGGATAAGAATGAAAAGGCATGACGGATTAACGTCATGCCTTTTTGACGTTTAATTGAAATGCAAATTTGTATCTGATTTATATATAAAAAACTTACGCTGATGAAGGGTGATATTATTCATAATAAATTGACTGGGATACCAATTACTTAGATAACCATTTTCTTCTTCTGGATTATGAAAACAAACAATTTTCAATCTACTTTACCTACTTTTTTTACCGCCAGTTCAAGTTCTAAATCATGTAACCCGCTATAAGCCTTTATCAAAAAATCTAATGGAACTATTTTTACCACATCACTACTCGGGAGATTATAATACCATTGATAATAAGCATAAAACTCCCCTATCCAATCTGGTAGAAATCCTTCAAGTGCCTTTCCATCTTTAAGTTCATATTTATCTGTTTTTTCAAAATAATCCCACAATTCATTGGCATTCATAGTATTCACATAAGCTTGGGCTTCATCAATACTTTTTCTTGTCTTACTTACCATATAAGCATGAATAAAATCCGCTGTATCTTTTTGAGGATATTTTTGAGAAATAAAATCAAATAGTTTCCCCTGATTTTCAACTACATCATTTAAATACGCATCTGAATATGCTCTCAATTCAATCACCTCTCAAATAATGTGCTAAACACATTGATTACTTTATTTGCATCTGAGTTAACAAGCTCACGCATATTTTTCCTTGCGACTACGTCTCTTTGATTATATTTATCATTGAATTCATTATAATTAACACTCATCAACTCTGCGTCTATTTCTTCTAACTTCGAATATGCTAACTCTGATTTTATACAATATTGAATACCAAGACCGCCCAACGACAATAATTCCTCGAGAATTTCAATATCAATATTATCACGGACAAACTCTTTCGCTAAAATTCTATAACGATTGGTGCCTGCCGCTTCTCGATGCTTCATTAATTCTGCTAACCAGGCTAATACATTGTATTGTTGAAAATCTAATATTTTCAAATTAGTAATATCCAATTCGTACTTATGAACCCATCCATTCTTTTCGTCCGGTTTACAAACCGCCCACTCTTTTGCAAGTTCAACATTCTTCAATTTTCCCAGCTTACGCTGATGAAAGTAATGAGAAAAGCTGCCGATGGCAGCTTTTCTTGCATTAAATTTAAATCCCCTCGAACCGTCCGGAAGCCCCACAAGGAAGTGTAAGTCCGTTGGAACTGACCGGAAGACCGATTTCGTCGGCTGTGACTTTGCCAGGGAAACGTTTTAGCTCTGTTCCGATAAGGTAAGAGAGAACCGCCGGCTGTAAGCCTGTAGTATAGGAATTAATCAGGAAGAACAAAGGTCTGTCCACCAGAAGCTGTGCACAGAGTTTGACCAGTGGATGGATGGATTCTTCGATTTTCCAAATTTCACCCTTGGGACCTCTGCCGTAGGATGGAGGGTCCATAATAATAGCATCGTAGTGGTTGCCACGGCGGATTTCACGTTCCACGAATTTGACACAGTCATCTACAATCCAGCGGATTGGTGCATCTGCAAGACCGGAAGAAGCAGCATTTTCCTTGGCCCAGGTAACCATACCCTTTGAAGCGTCTACATGGGTAACGGATGCACCTGCTGCTGCGGCAGCAATCGTAGCACCACCGGTATAGGCAAAAAGATTTAAGACTTTAACTGGTCTTTCTGCTTTTTTAATAAGTTCAGAGAACCAGTCCCAGTTAGCAGCCTGCTCCGGGAAAAGACCGGTGTGCTTGAAGCTGAAAGGCTTTAACTGGAAAGTAAGGCTGCGGTAGTGGATGCTCCACTGCTGTGGCAGGTCAAAGAATTCCCATTCGCCGCCGCCCTTTTTACTGCGGTGATAGTGGGCGTTCATTTTATGCCAGCCTTTTTCTTTGCGTGGTGTATCCCAGATAACCTGAGGATCCGGACGAACCAGGATATAGTCACCCCAGCGCTCTAATTTCTCACCTTTTGAACAGTCTATTACTTCATAATCTTTCCAGTTATCTGCAAGCCACATAGTATTTCCTCCAATATTTTCTGGTATCAAATATTTTCCGTTTTGTCTTAAGACATCTGCATCCTATTATATAAGGGGGAAAATGTTCCGTCAACTTATTCCTGCTTAAAAATCACAGGCAGTTGTGAAAAGGGAATAGATTACCGCAATTGTATTTCACTGATTCACAGGGGATTTTCTTTCGCTACGAAATACCATAGTTCTAAAATGCGTGTTTTTCTTTAGAGGATTAAAACAGTCTTTCCAATGTTTGTCAGAATAACTGCACGGTCCGCCGAAGTACAGATGCCTGATAAGGGCTGTTAGGGGCACTTGGAATTTCGTCTGGCAACAGGCAACGCTGGTACAGGGATGTACCAGCGAGGCACATTTGAACATGGACGTGAATTTGTGCCGGTTGCCAGAAGAAAGTATAATTATGCCGAAATTCCCTGTGCCCCTTGCAGCCCTTATCAGGCATCTGTTCTCGACGGACCGTGCAACTATTCAGTCAAAGCAACCGGAAAGACAGTTTATCAGCATGAAAAACATGCATTCTAAGAACTGTTGGCATTTCATATCGGATAAAGAAAATCCCCTGCGAATCAGCGGAATATGATTCGGGTAAAAGTTCTATCTTTTTCACAACTGCCTGTGAAAATCAGCAGAGAATAAGTGAAAGAACAAAGAGGACTCCAAGAAAAATCACATTGTAGAGGGTGAAAATCCCAAGAAACCGCCTTGTATCGCTTCCATTACTATTGGTATAGAATTTAAAGGAAATAAGGCTTGCCAGGGAAGCAATAAGAGTACCAAGGCCGCCGAGATTTACCCCAATCAGCAGGGCAGAATAATCATCGGTGAAGCCGGAAAGCAGGATGGCAGCAGGCACGTTACTGATAATCTGGCTGGCACCAATACCCATCAGAATTTCATGGTGGACCAAAAGCTTTGAAATCAGTTCGTGTACCAGAGAAATCTGCTTCATATTTCCGATAAAGATGAAGAAGCAAAGAAAGGTAAGCAGCAGGAAATAATCCACATCCTTTAATACGCGGTAATCCAGAAGCAGAAAGCCTGTGAGGACAAGAAGAAACATAATCTGGTAAGGCAGAATATGAAGCACCGTCAGAAGACACAGAAGAAATAGTATCAGATAGGCGGTAAAAAGAATCCGGGAATTTTTACGTGCTTTTATAGCTTCACAAATTACATTGGAAGTATTGGAAGCAGTTACAGTATTTGTAGAATTTGCAGTGTTTGCAGCAGTTGCAGTGGAAACCGTATCCTTTGGGAGAAACAGAATAAAAATCAGCAGAAGGATAGCAGATACAAAAGAGTATGGCAGCATAATCCGGACAAAAGCTCCAATGGATAATCCGGAAATCGTATAGAGATAAAGATTCTGCGGGTTGCCAAGAGGCGTCAGCATGCTGCCGAGATTGGCGGCAATGGTTTCAAGAACGATAACTGGAATCAGAAACTTCTTTTGCTCGGCCATGGACAGAACCAGTATGGTAAACGGTACAAAGGTAATCAGCGCCACATCATTGGTGATAAGCATGCTGAAGAAAAAGCACAGGAAAATGAAAAGTGCCGACAGCATCCGAAGGGAATGCACATGGGTTAAGAGCATGGTTCCAAGCCGGGTAAAAACGCCAATCGAAGAAAACCCCCTTACCACAGCCATCAGGGAGAATAAAAGAGCCAGTACCCGGAAATCAATATAAGAAAAGTAATTTACGGATGGTGGAATAAAAAACATGGATACAACTGCCAGCAGGAAAGCAATGCAGCAGACGGTTTCTTTTTTGAAAAAATCTTTTACTTTTGTAAACATACAGGTCTCCTTCTATGAAATCATATCTTAGGCAGTTGCGAAAGATAATAACATTTTGCTAATAATTTCTTTGCTATGTAAAGTATCTTTGTTTTGCATCGAAATACCGTAGTTCTAAAATATTAGTTTTGCTTTTTGCGATAAAACCAGTCTTTCCAATGTTTAACAAAGATAGCACCACTGTTCGTCAAAGTGCGGATGCCTGATAAAGGCTGTTAGGGGCACTTGGAATTTCGCCTGGCATCCGGCAACGCTGGCACAGGACGTGCCAGCGAGGCGCATCTGAACATGGATGTGAATATGCGCCGGTTGCCAGACGAACTTCTTAATTATCCGAAATTCCTAGTGCCCCTTGCAGGCGTTATGTGGCATCCGTATTCGACGGACAGTGGCACTATCTTATGTCAAAGTAACGGAAAGACTGCTTGCAGACAAGCAAAACATAATATTAAGAACTACTGGTATTTTGACGCACATAAACACACCTACTTCAAATAGCAAAGAAATTTCTGTTAAAATGTTATTCTTTCGCAGCACCTAAATCATTTCCCGCGGGGATTTCCCAAACTGCTTCTTATAGGCACGAAGAAAAGTAGAATAATTGTGAAAGCCGCAGGCAAAGCAGGCATCGGTTACTGCAGTGCCGGAGCTGATTAAATCCCTGGCAAAGAGAAGCCGTTTCGTGGAAAGATAATTTCCGATGGTATACCCGGTCTGCTCCTTAAAAGAGTGCATCAGATAATAGCGGCTGGTAAAAAAGTGCTCTGCTAAAGAATCCACCGTAATATCTTCCGTCAGATGTTCATTCATATAGGTAAGAACCGACAGAATCTTTTCATTTGCCTGGAAGGAATCTTCATATTGCAGGGTGCCGGATAAGGCAGCCCGGTTTAAGTGAATCATAAATTCTAAGAAAAGCGTATTCTGGTAAATCTCATTGGCAAAGCTGTCTTCGGAAAAAGAGTGGACAAGCTCTGTCATGGTATCTAAGAGCCGCCGTTCCTTCATGCCGGATAAATGCAGGACATTGGACGGCATGGCAGCGTCCGGAAGAAAGCACTGGTTTAAGAAAATAGTCTTATCGGATGATGTAACTGCAAAATCCGGAGAGACATAAATAATCATCCGCTCGTAGGGGGTGGTATCATGAATGACCGGGCGGTGGACTTCACCGGCACGGACAAGAACCAGATCCCCCGGGGTAAGCTGGTAGGATTTTCCTTCAATACAATAGGTGACATTGCCGCTTAGGAAAAAGAGCAGTTTGTGAAAATCATGATAATGAAAGTCGTAGGCAGACATTTCGTGGTCAGTCAGGTGAAATATCTTAAAATCATGATGAAGATATCCGGTTTTCTCATATTTTTTCATAAAAATCACATCCTATATACAAAGTCAATCTAGGAACAGTATAAAGCACGATTTGCAATAAGGAAAGCATTATTTTACTATCAATTTCAATAAAATGTTGGTATAATGATTAATATATGAAAAAGGACAAGTGCGTCAATAGACGGTTGTCCTGTTAGAAACGAAAATATCTGGTGGGTAATTAAGACGAAGAAAGGCGGTAACAATATGAAAAACTTCAGCAACTATACCGATTACAGTACAAAAGAGGATTTACATTTTGAATCCAAGGCAGTACATGGAGCATTAGGAACGGAACCATTAACCGGCGCAGTCAGCATGCCAATCTTTCAGGCAGCAACCTTCCGTCATCCGGAATTAGGACAGACAACAGGATTTGCCTATAGCCGCCTTGAGAATCCGACCAGACAGGAATTAGAGCGTACCATGGCAATTTTAGAGGGCGGTATCCAGGGATTTGCATTTTCTTCCGGACAGGCTGCGAATATGGCAGTATTTTCCTTGTTAAATCCGGGCGAGCATGTAATTCTTTCCGATGATATTTATGGTGGAACCTTCCGTATCATTGGAGATGTATTTGGAAAATATGGAATCGAGCATACTTATGTAGATATGTCTGAATTAGACGAAGTAAAAGCAGCTATCCGACCGAATACAAAAATGTTCTTCGTTGAGACACCAACCAATCCGATGATGAAGGTGGCAGACATTCATGCCATTTCTGAAATCGCAAAATCCATCGGAGCATTAACCGTTGTAGATAATACATTTTTAACACCATATTTCCAGAAACCGCTGCAGTTGGGAGCAGACATTGTAACCCACAGTTCAACAAAATATCTGGGGGGACACAACGACACCATTTCCGGAATCGTAGTGGTAAAAGATAACAAAGAAATTGCGGATAAGATTCATATCCATATCAAATCCCACGGAAGCCAGCTGGCACCGTTAGACAGCTGGCTGGTATTAAGGGGAATCAAGACACTTGCAGTCCGTATGGACCGCCACAATGAGAATGCCAGGAAGGTAGCAGAGTGGCTTCGTACACAGCCGAAGGTAAAGAAAGTATATTATGTTGGCTTTGAAGACCATAAGGATTACGAAGTAACCTGCCGTCAGACCACCGGATTTGGCGGAATGATTTCCTTTACCGTAGACAGCTATGAGACCGTTAAGAAGATTCTTAAAAATGTAGATATGATTATGTTTGCAGAGAGTCTTGGTGGAACAGAGACCTTAATCACATATCCGACCACACAGACTCATGAGGATACACCACTTGATGTGAAAGAGAAGCTGGGTATTACAGACTGCTTCCTTCGTATGTCAGTAGGAATTGAAAATGTGGATGATATCATTGCAGATTTAGACCGGGCAATGAATGCTTAAGAAAAATAAAGGAAAGAGAAAGCAAGGAGAAAATAAATGAAATTTACAAAGATGCAGGCATTTGGAAACGATTATGTATATATCGATGCCATTCATCAGCATCTTGACAATCTGCCGGAGCTTGCGAGATTCGTAAGTGACCGGCATTTTGCCATTGGTTCTGACGGAATGGTATTGATTTGTCCGTCCGAAAAAGGGGATTTCCGGATGCGGATGTTTAACCCGGATGGAACAGAGGGTGAGATGTGTGGAAATGCATTGCGTAGCGTAGGAAAATATGTATACGATCACAGACTGACGGATAAGACAGATCTTGTAATTGAAACCTTAGGCGGCATGCAGCATTTGAACCTGACTGTAACAGACGGTCTGGTAAGCAATATCAGAGCGGATATCGGAGCACCGAGAATGTCTGCAAAAGTGATTCCGGTCAACACAAAGCTGGATGAATTTGTAGAGCAGCCGGTACAGGTACTGGATAAGACCTTCCATATTACGGCAGTATCATGGGGCAACCCGCATTGTGCCATGTATGTAGACAGCGTGGCAGACCTTGATGTAGAAAAATACGGAAAAACCATTGAACATATGACAGAGCTTTTTACCAATAAGACCAATGTAACTTTTGTGGAATTTGTTCGCAGGGATTATGTGAAAATCCGGGAATGGGAAAGAGGAACCGGAGAGACTATCGGATGCGGAACCGGATGCTGTACTGCAGTGGTAGCCGGCGTATTAACCGGACGCTTAGACCGGAAAGTAACGGTAGAGCAGATTGGCGGACCGCTCTATATTGAGTGGGAGGAAGAAAGCGGACATATGTTTATGACCGGACCTTCCCATACGGTATTTGAATCGGAAATTGATGCAAGCCACATTATCGGAACAGCGGAATAATACATTAGGAGAGAAGTATGAAATTAGCAGAAATATGTGAAGAATTGACCTATACCTGCCTGCAGGGAGAGATGGAGAAAGAAATCAGTGATATTATCTATGATTCGAGAAAAGTAGAAAAAGACACCGTATTTGTCTGTATGGTAGGAGCTGTTGTAGACGGACATGACTTTGTTGAAGATGCGGTAAAGAAAGGTGCTGCTGCCCTTGTGGTAGAGCATGCAGTAGAAACTGATATTCCGGAGAACTGTACGGTTCTTCAGGTAGAAGATGCCCGTTATGCCCTGGCAATTATGTCGGCTGCTTTCTTTGGACACCCGGACAGAGAGCTTACCACCATTGGACTGACCGGAACCAAAGGAAAGACCACTACTACTTATATGATAAAGAGCGTTTTAGAAGAAGCCGGTAAGAAAGTCGGACTGATTGGAACCATCGGTGCCCTGATCGGCGAGGAGAAGCTTCCGGCAAAGAATACCACACCGGAATCTTATGAATTACATAAGATGTTCCGTGCCATGGTAGATGCCGGCTGTGAATATGTAGTAATGGAAGTATCCTCCCAGGGACTTAAGATGCACCGCGTGGCAGGAATTGTATTTGATTATGGAATCTTTACCAATTTATCACCGGATCATATCGGACCAAATGAGCATGCTAGCTTTGAAGAATATCAGGAATGCAAGAGTCTCTTATTCCGTCAGTGCAAAGAGGGAATCGTAAATGCAGATGATGAGCATGTAGATGGAATTATCAAAAATCATACCTGTAAGCTTCATACCTTCTCCTGTAAGAAAGACGCAGACCTGATGGCGGGAGCTGTTGGATATCTGGATGAAGAGGGACAGATTGGAATGCATTTTACCACTACCGGCTGTATGAATGTTTATGCAGTGGTTCATATTCCGGGAAGCTTTTCAGTATACAATTCACTGGTAACCATGCTGACCTGTCATTTGGCAGGAATTTCCGATGAGGCAATTTTACGTGGACTGGATAAAGTAAAAGTCAGAGGCCGTGTGGAATTAGTTCCGGTTTCTAAAGATTTTACGGTAATTATTGATTATGCCCACAATGAAGTCAGCACAAGAAGTGTGCTTACCACATTAAAAGAGTATCATCCGAAGCGTTTAATCTGTGTCTATGGTGGCGGTGGAAACCGTTCCAAGCTGCGCCGTTATGACATGGGGAAAGTGACAGGAGAACTGGCAGATTTAAGCGTGCTGACCTGTGATAATCCAAGAGATGAAGAAATCCGCGACATCAACAACGATATTAAGATTGGCCTTGCAAAGAGCAACGGAAAATATATCGAAATCGATGACCGCAAAGCAGCCATCAAATATTGTATCGAAAATGCCAAAAAGGGTGATATGATAGTGTTGCTTGGAAAAGGTCATGAAGATTATCAGGAAATTAAAGGTGTAAAATATCATTTTGATGAAAGAGAAGCAATCGCCGAAATCAAAAAAGAGTTAAATTTATAATTCACATATGTGAATTATACTGAAATATAAGAATTGCAATAAGTAACCGGAGTCATTGACTTATAATTGTGCCACCATTATAATAAAGATTATGTATCAGCAAAACAGGTGAAAGCCTGTGACGCAAAGCTATAGGGTCTTTGAAATGACAGCCAGTTGCAAGAAGGAAGCATCCGTGCATTGGCGGAAGCTTCCTTTTTTCGGTTATGCGGGAAATGCGCAAAGTGTGTTTTCTGTAGCCGTACGCAGGTAACGAGGGAAAGGAAACAAATATGCAGAAGTTTGATTATGAAGTATACACAGGAAATGATTTAGGAGCGGTATACTCACCGAAAATGACAAGATTTAAGGTCTGGGCACCAGAGGCAGAATCCGTGAAGCTGAACCTTTATAAACAGGGCGAAGGAGATAATCTCATAGAACAGCATGTTATGAAGAAGTCAGTAAACGGTACTTACGTTTTTGAAAAACAGGGCGATTGCAATGGAATCTACTATACCTATACAGTAGTAAATCACGGGGAAGAGCAGGAGGCAGTAGATCCGTATACAAAAGCTGCCGGGGTAAACGGGCAGCGCGGTATGGTTATCAATCTGGCAAAGACAAACCCACAGGGCTTTGAACTGGATGGGTACCGGAATCCGGAGCATATCACAGATGCCATTATCTATGAAGGCAGTGTAAGGGATTTTACCATGGATGAATCCAGTGGTGTGTTCCACAACGGTAAATTCTTAGGACTGACAGAGGCAAATACCACCAATCATTTCGGAGAGGCAACGGCACTTGATTATATCAGTGGCCTTGGTGTGACACATGTACAGATTCTTCCGGCATTTGATTTTGAGACCGTAGATGAGAAAAATCAGAAAGCACAGTATAACTGGGGATATGATCCGGATAATTATAATGTTCCGGAAGGTTCTTATGCAGTCAGCCCATATGATGGAACAGTGCGGATTCAGGAAATGAAACAGATGGTGCTGGCATTGCACAGCAGAGGAATCGGAGTGATTATGGATGTGGTCTTTAATCATACCTATCGAAGGGATGATTCCAACCTTCAGAAGATTGTGCCGGGCTATTATTATAGAAGTGATGAGACCGGATATACTGACGGATCCGGCTGTGGCAATGAAGTGGCCAGTGACCGTCCGATGGTGCAGAAATTAATCGTAGATTCCCTGATTTACTGGGCAAAGGAATATCATATCGATGGATTTCGCTTTGATTTGATGGGAGTTCTGGATATTGATACAATGAATGTTATTGCAGAGCGTTTAAAAGAAATACGTCCGGATATTTATCTTTATGGGGAAGGCTGGAACGGTGGCCCATCTTCTCTGGCAGAAGAGAAACGTGCATTTAAAGCCAGTGCGAAAAAGATGCCGGGAATCGGCATGTTCAATGATGACATCCGTGATACCATAAAAGGAAGCGTATTCTATGATGATCATCTGGGCTTCGTTAATGGCGGCACCCATCTGGAAAATGCATTGCGCTATGGCATTACAGGAGCAGTCGCACATCCACAGGTAGATTATGATGCCTATGGCAGTAAGCCGTGGGCGAAAGAGCCGGGACAGAGTATTAATTATGTCTCCTGTCATGATAACTATACCCTGTGGGATAAATTATCCGTCTCCTGCCCGGAGGCATCGGAAGAAAAGAAGAAAGCCATGAACCGGTTGTGCGCAGCCATTGTATTTACTTCCCAGGGTGTGCCTTTTATCCAGGCAGGTGAAGAATTCCTCCGCAGCAAACCGCTGCCGGAGAAAAAAGGTTTTGCAGAAAACAGCTATAATATGCCGGATGCGGTAAACAGCATCAAGTGGGATAATATACATGAATATCCGGATATGATAGCATACTATAAGGGCTTGATGGCACTGCGGAAAGCCCATCCGGTATTCCGTATGCAGAGTGAAGCGGAAATGACACAGAATCTCTGCTTCTTATTAGATACACCGGAAAATGTTGTGGCATATCTTTTAAAGGGAAAAGGTGCAGATGATACACCAGAAAACATTTTGGTAATATTCAACGGAAATGATGAAGAGATTTTGTATAATTTGCCGGAAGGAAAATGGAAAATTCTGGTGGATGACAAAACGGCAGGTGCAGACGGCAAAAAAATTATTTCCGAAAAGGCCGATGTAGAGCCGCTTTCCGCTCTTGTATTAGAAAAAGAATAAACAATTTGGCACAATACCTTGAAAAGATAATTTAATCTGATACAATATATAGTATACGCGTTGAAAATGAATTATTTTGAATAGGGGTGCGAATATGAAAATCATTAAGAGAAGCGGGACGGAAGTTATATTTGATAAAGAGAAGATTTTAGCGGCTGTGTGTAAAGCCAATGAAAGTGTGGTAGACAGCGAGCGTATGACAGAGGCACAGATTAATGCCATTGGTGAAAATGTGGAGAAGGCATGTAATACCATGAACCGTGCATTAACCGTAGAAGAGATTCAGGATCTGGTGGAGAACCTGATTATGAATCAGCGTGCGTATACGGTAGCCAGAAATTATATCACTTACCGCTATAAACGTGCTCTGGTAAGGAAGACCAATTCTACCGACGACCAGATTCTGACGCTGCTTGCCTGCAAGAATGAGGAAGTAAAGCAGGAAAACAGCAACAAAAATCCAACTGTAAGCAGTGTGCAGCGTGATTATATGGCAGGAGAAGTCAGCAAGGATATTACCAAGCGCTTCCTGCTGCCACAGGATATTGTAGAAGCCCATGAGCAGGGAATTATACATTTCCACGATTCCGATTATTTTGCACAGCATATGCATAACTGCTGTCTGGTTAATTTGGAGGATATGCTGCAGAATGGTACGGTAATCAGTGAGACCATGATTGATAAGCCAAAGAGCTTTGAGACTGCCTGCAATATTGCAACCCAGAGCATTGCCCAGATTGCAAGTTCCCAGTATGGGGGACAGAGTATTTCGCTGGCACATTTAGCACCATTTGTCAATGTGAGCCGTCAGAAATTCCGTCGTCAGGTAGCAGCGGAATTTGAAGCGGCAGGACTGGAATTAATAGAAGAACAGATTAATAAAGTAGCAGAGATTCGTGTAAAAGACGAAATCAAGCGCGGCGTCCAGATGATTCAGTATCAGGTTATCACACTGATGACCACCAATGGACAGGCTCCGTTTGTAACAGTTTTTATGTATATTGATGAAGTGCCGGAGGGACAGGTAAGAGACGACCTGGCAGCTATCATTGAAGAAGTCTTGAAGCAGAGAATTCTTGGTGTGAAAAATGAGCAGGGCATCTACATTACACCGGCATTTCCAAAACTGATTTATGTGCTGGAAGAGGATAATGTTGAGCCGGATTCCAAGTACTATTATCTGACAGAACTGGCTGCAAAATGTACCGCAAAGCGTCTTGTACCGGATTATATTTCAGAAAAAATCATGAAACAGCTGAAAGAGGGCAACTGCTATCCATGTATGGGCTGCCGTTCTTTCTTAAGCGTATACAAGGATGAAGAAGGAAAGCCGAAATATTACGGACGATTCAATCAGGGTGTCGTAACACTGAATCTGGTGGATATTGCATGTTCCTCCGGCGGAGATATGACCCGTTTCTGGGAAATTTTTGATGAGCGTCTGGAATTATGCTATCGTGCGTTGATGGCAAGACATAACCGTCTGAAGGGAACGCCTTCTGATGTGGCGCCGATTCTCTGGCAGTATGGTGCACTGGCCCGTCTTAAGAAGGGCGAGACCATAGACAAGCTTTTATATGGCGGCTATTCCACTATTTCTTTAGGCTATGCAGGATTGTGTGAATGTACCCGTTATATGACTGGTAAATCCCATACTAATCCGGAAGCAACACCATTTGCACTGGCAGTGATGCAGCATTTAAATGATGCCTGCGATAAGTGGAAGACAGAGACAAATATTGCTTTCAGTGTATATGGGACACCGCTTGAGTCTACGACCTATAAATTTGCAAAATGTTTACAGAAGCGTTTCGGAATTATTCCGGGCGTTACGGATAAGAGTTATATTACTAACAGCTATCATGTCCATGTAACAGAGCACATTGACGCATTCAAGAAGCTTGGTTTTGAAGCAAAGTTCCAGGAGCTTTCCCCGGGCGGCGCAATCAGCTATGTGGAAGTGCCGGATATGCAGGATAATATTGAGGCGGTACTGTCTGTCATCCGTTATATTTATGACCATATTATGTATGCAGAACTGAATACCAAGAGTGATTATTGTATGGAATGTGGTTACAATGGCGAGATTAAAATTGTGACAGACAAATACGGCAAGCTGGTGTGGGAATGCCCAAGCTGCGGTAACCGTGACCAGGATAAGATGAATGTGGCAAGACGTACCTGTGGTTATATCGGAACCCAGTTCTGGAATCAGGGAAGAACCCAGGAAATCAAAGACCGTGTGTTACATTTGTAAAGAAAATTTAGAAAAAGAAAAAGGAGTACGTTAAAGTTGGCTCCATAAAAATACCCCGGAAACAGAAAGATTCATTCTTTGGAAGAAGGAATCATCTGCTTCCGGGGTTTCATTTTAGCAAACATTTCAATTATGCGACAGATTTTCTATACTGCACTTTTTCGAAATAACTTCCTGCGCAGCAGGTAATAGGCAAGGAGCATCATGCTTCCGGTCAGCACCCAGGAAATCGGATAGATAATCATAACTACCCAGAACTCATGGAAATACCGGCAGACGGTAGATACCCAGATGAGCCGCAGGACACAGGAACCGAAAACGGTAATCAGTGCAGGCGACAGGGAATGTCCCAGTCCACGCATGGCGCCTCCGCTGATTTCATAGGTAGAAGTCAAAAGCTCTAAGGTTGTTGCAATTAACAGACGCTGGACGGCAAAGGTAAGTACCTCCGGGTCGTTGCTGTAAAGGTGCAGGAAGAAGCCCCGTCCTAAGATGAAGACGCTGGAAAGGAGTCCACAGAAGAAAAGGGAAAATATCATATTTAAGCGGAATACCTTTTTGCAGCGGTCATATTCACCGGCACCGTAATTCTGGCTGGTGAAAGTAACAGTAGTCTGGGCAAAAGCATTTACCACAAAATAGGAAAAATATTCAAAGTTTAACGCTGCGGCAGAACCGGCGACAGCATCAGAGCCGAAGCTGTTAATGGTACTCTGGATGCAGACATTGGCAATAGAAAAGACCATACCCTGCAATCCGGCAGGAACACCGATGACAAGAATCTTCTTTAATTCATGCCAGGAGATGGCAAGTGCCTTTGGCTCTAAACGAATCGGATTATCCTCATGCAGCAGGATGTAAATCAGGATTCCGGAGCTTACAATATTCGAAACCACGGTAGCTATAGCAACACCGGATACACCAAGGTGGAAGACAATGACCAGAATAAGATTCAGCCCGGTATTGATAACACCGGCTGCAATCAGTGCATAAAGCGGTCGTCTGCTGTCTCCGGTACTCCGGAGAATCGAGGAGCAGAAGTCATATAACAGAATAAATGGCATGCCAAGGAAGTAAATCCGAAGGTATAAGACTGCAAGGTCAATGACATCATCCGGTGTGCCCATCAGAACCAGAACCGGTCTTGCAATAAATTGTCCCAAAACCAGCAGGAAAATGCCGCCTGCCAAAGCTACAACAATGGCAGTATGAATGGCAGCTTTGATATTCTTGTGGACACCCTGACCGATATATCGGGAAATAATAACATTCGAACCCAGTGAGATACCGATAAAAAGGTTAATCATCAAAGCAATCAGGGAACTGTTACTTCCCACGGCAGCTAAAGCCTGGCTGCTGGCAAAGTTGCCGACAACAGCGGTATCAACAGAGTTAAAAAGCTGCTGTAAGATACTGCTGGCAGCCAGCGGCAGAGCAAAAATCAAAATTTTATTCCATAAAGATCCATGAGTCATATCAATGGAGTTTTTCTTCTTTTCCATCATTTAAATCCCTCGTATATTAGATGTATTGGCAATCGCGAAAGAAAAAGATTCTAAAATATTTTGAGAAATAAATCTTTTGTTTCTTTTTCTTAATAGGAAATATTATGTAATTCCTGCTTCGCATTTTTCCTGATTGCCGGCTGTCTTTCCGTTTGCTTTGATAAAAGACGCTTGTGCTGTCCGTCGATTACGGATGCCGCCTGAAATCTGCAAGGGGCACTAAGAATTTCGATGGGATTCTACTTTCGTCTGGCAACCGGTGTATATTCACATCCATGTTCAGATACACCTCACTGGCACATCCATGTGCCAGTGTTGCCGGTTGCAGACGAAATTCCAAGTGCCCCTAGGCAGATTTCAAAAGGCGTCCGTATTTCGGCGAACAGCCCAAGTGTCTTATCAAACATTGGAAAGACAGGCGGAATAGCAAAAAGAAAAATGCGGGGGATGGAATTACAATATTTCCTATTTAAAAGGAAACAGAAGATTTATCCGCTAAAATATGTTATATATGTTTTCTTTCGCAATTGCTCTATCATTCATGATAACCACAGTGATTATAGTTTCACGGAAAAGAAAAGTCAATAGAATGGATTCCGGATAGAATAAATTAAAAAAATATTGATTTTTTGAAAAAATTGAAGACAATAGAAAAAGATACTCGTTATATATTATGAGAACGTTCTTAAGAGACAAGGAGGTGGATAAAAATGTGTCAGGAACCATTTACGCAGATGGTTCATAAATACCAGAATCTGGTATTTTCTATTTGCGTTAAGATGACCGGAGATTACTTTGCAGCAGAAGATTTGACGCAGGAAACATTTTTATCTGCCTACCAGCACAAGGAAGAGTTCGACGGTAAGAATGAGAAAGCCTGGCTTTGCAGGATTGCTTCGAATAAATGTATTGATTACAGCAGACAGGCGGCAAGGCGGATGGTACCCACCGAAGACGAAGTCTTAGGAAGTCATCCGGCGAGAGCGGGAGGACCGGAAGAACAATGCATCGAAGAGGTGGTCCGGGAAGAACTGCAGGAAAAATGCGGACAGTTGAAACCACCTTATGATGAAATCGCAAAGCTGTACTTCTGTGAAGAACATCCTGCCGGCGAGATAGCAGAGTTAAAGCAGAAGAATTTGAAAACCGTGCAGACACAGATATACCGGGCGCGGGCAATGCTTAGAAAACTATATGGAAAGGAGCGGAGCTGATATGAGAAAAGAAGATACACAGGAGTATTTAAGTGACGAAGCGTTAGAAGCACTGATTCGGGAAACAGAAGAAGGACCGATGATAAAAGCACCGGAATATTTAGAAGAAAATATTCTACATAAAATTGAGCAGCAGCAGAAGGTTATTGTATACAAAGAAAAAGTGTCAGCGAAGCGGAAACTCCTGACTTATAGCATGAAAGTAATGGCAGCGGCGGCAGCGGCAATCGCATTTCTGATTGTAGTTCCTACGGTGGAGCAGCAGAGCAGACCAAACATGGAAACTTATGTAGCAGAAGCAAAAGAACAGGTCAATAAGGACTTACAGGAACAGAAAGAGAAAGCGAAAAAGCGTAGTGAAGAGCAGAATTTCTTACAAAGTGTAAATGATGCGTCCAGTGCATTTTGCAATTTTATTACTGAGACGACAAATGGATGGTTTTTAAAGGAGGAAAGATAACATGACGAAAAAGAGAAATGGGTTTTTAAGATTTTGCTGTTCCCTTTTACCGGGAGCAGGGGAAATGTATATGGGATTTATGAAAATGGGCTTAAGCCTGATGTCGATGTTCTTTGGCATTATTGTAGCAGCATCCATTTTTGAACTTGGACCGCTGGCAGTGCTTGCAGTAATTGCATGGTTCTACAGCTTCTTTCATGTACACAATTTAGCAGGCTTATCCGATGAAGAATTCTATGCCGTGGAGGATGAGTATTTATTCCATTTAAGTGGAGAAGGCGGGAAAGATAAATCCTTTGTAAAGCGTTATCATACCATTATTGCAGTCGTGCTGATTCTGCTTGGTATTATGTTAATCTGGAACAGCTTCTATTGGATGATTGCAAATTTAATTCCGGATGAAACGGTCTGGGTACTTCAGGAAATCAGTTACCGGCTTCCAAGACTGCTGGCAGGAATTGCAATTATAGCAGCAGGAATTTATCTGGTTCATGGTAAGAAAAAATCCCTTGAGGAAGAAGAAACAAAGGAGGCATAAGGAAAATGGATGAGAATGTGAAAGAAGTACGCACCCACAGAGTGGGCAGCATTACCTTAGGCAGTGCACTAGTTTTATTTGGAATCCTGTTTCTGGTGCATCTGTTTGTGCCGGTATTGACCTATGAAATCATTTTCCATATCTGGCCATGTATCTTTATCCTGCTTGGAATAGAAATTCTTCTTGCTAACCGGAAGAAGAATGTGGAATTTGTCTATGATGGTAAGGCGGTATTCCTTACCATCACATTAACCTTCTTTGCCATGCTGATGGCAGGAGCAGATGTGGCAATTCAGCAGGCAGATATCTACATGCACCTTTAAGAATGAGGTTTTAAGAATTTACCATTAAGAGGAATGCTCCTTCCGGTATTGCTTTGGCGTCATTTTGTGCTTGTTTCGGAAAGCCTTAATAAAATGGCTGCAATCGGAAAATCCGGTTTCCTGACTGATATAATTCAAGTCAAGATTGGTAAAGAGCAGCAGATCCTCAGCCTTACAAAGGCGGATAAATTCAATATATTTTTTACAGGACTGGCCATAGAGTTCCCGGAAGCTTTTGGCAAAATAGGAATAACTCATATTACACATTCTGGCAAGGTCTTCCACCTTTAATGGCTCCTGGGCATGAGCGTCGATATATTCCGTAATGGAGTGTATGGACGCTTCTTCTGTGTTTTGCGGAATAGCCAGAGCTTTATCCGTATTAAAACCCTGTGCCCGCCAGATACGCAGGATAAAGGTTAAAAGGGAATTAATCTGGGACTGTACCAGAATCCGGTAACCGTATTCCTGCTGCTGCATTTCGTGTTCACAGGAGGAAAAGATTCCGGCAATGGGATAGTCTGTTAACATCGCTTTGGAAAAATATTTCGGAGCATGGGAATCACCCTTCGCCAGATTAAAAAGTGATACAAAATTAATCCCAGAAAAAGTGGTACTTAATGCATTGCCGGATGGTGCAAGCTGGTTTAAGTCAAATTTCATGACATAATAAACCAATGGCTGCTCTGTGGCAGTATAGATAGAATGGATTGCCTGCGGAAGAAATAATGTCATATCACCTTCTTCTAATACATAAGTATCATCATCACAGTTGATGATGGCGGTGCCCTCTAACATATACAGAATTTCAACAAAATAATGCCAGTGGGACCGGATGGGAAAAGAATGGATTCTCGTGTCAAATAAGAAACATTCAAAAGGAGCATTCAGCCGGTCGCTGTATTCAAAAAGTGAATTCATAAAGTCGTCCCCCAATATATCTGAAATAAATGAATTCCTGTTATAAGAGATTTTTACTATTTTTATAATAAATCATTATAGCAAGATTCCAGGGTGAATGCTATAGTTTCCATCATAAAAAGTCATTGAAAGAGGAGAACGGAAACACTTACCATGGAATATATCTGCGGCATGACATATGCACCATTTGCAAGAAAAGGGAGCTATCAGGAGAAGAGTGCTTTTGATAGCTTAAAGAAAATGAAAGAAAATACCAACAGCAATTTTGTTATCTTAGCACCGAACGGCTTGCAGGATACGGCACAGTCGGAAGAGATTTGTTATACTTCTGAAGCAACGGTGTCAGATGATGAATTAAAGGGCATGATTGATTATGCGAAAGAGCTTGGTATGCGTGTGGCATTAAAGCCTACGGTAAACTGCAAAAATGGAACCTGGCGCGCCCATGTAAATTTCTTTGATGAAGACGTAGTCTGTGAACCAAAGTGGTGCAACTGGTTTGAATCTTATACCGAATTTCAGCTTCATTATGCGAGACTGGCAAAAGAAATGGGTGTGGAAATGCATATTGCAGGCTGCGAAATGGTTATGGCAGAGCGCAGGGAAGCAGAGTGGCGGAAGCTGATCGCTGATATCCGGAGTGAATTTGACGGACTTGTTTCCTATAATACCGATAAATATCAGGAGCATAATGTGAAATGGTGGGATGCGGTAGATGTGATTTCTTCCAGCGGATATTATCCATTGGAGGACTGGGAGAACCAGCTTGACCGGATTGAAGCGGTTGTAAAGAGGTTTCAAAAGCCTTTTTTCTTTGCAGAGGCAGGATGCATGTCTGTCTTGGATTCCAATAAAGTGCCAAATGACTGGACGGTGCAGGGAGAAGCGGATGCTAAGGGACAGGCAGACTGGTATGAAGCAATGCTTGAAGCCTGCTTAAAGAGAGACTGGGTGAATGGCATGGCATTCTGGTCCTGGAACAGCCACCTTTATACACCAAGTGCGGCATTAAAGAAAAAAGATTATGAAATATATGCAAAACCAGCAGAGAAAATCGTGAAAAAATACTACGATTCTATTCAAAAGTAACAAAAAGTCAAATGACTTAAAACAAACTGTTATGTCATATGGAATCCGTACATTCTGATTTTTCTTAATAAAATAGATTTCTACCATTTTTAAGGTAAAACACTCTATCCCGAAACAGTTGTTTCGTGGTAGAGTGTTTTTGTAACGAAAACGATTGAGAAATCCTTCTGCAATTGTGAAAAATGATATATTTTATGATTAGAATATATCTGAGAGGTTTGCCGAAGTACGAATGCATTTTAAGGGCTGTTAGGGGCACCTGGAATTTTGTCCGACATCTGGCAACGCTGGCACAGGGAAGTGCCAGCGAGGCACATATGAACATGGAAGTGAATTTGTGCCGGTTGCCGGAAGAAAGAACAGGTCTCGCAAAATTCTTAGTGCCCCTTGCAGTTCTTATGCGGCATCCGTGCTCGGTAAACTGCGCAGATATTGCATAAAAAATAAATGTCATTTTTTACAATTGCAGAAGAATAACACAAGAAATAGAATCAGGAGGAAAACAAATGTTTCGAAAAGACTTTGTATGGGGCGTTGCCAGCAGTGCCTATCAGGTAGAAGGAAGAGACAAAAACGATGGCGCAGGAACCTGCATCTGGGACACCTTTACCGAAGAGGGAAGAACCTTCGAACATCATAATGCCTATGTCAGTGCCGATGACATGCACCGTTATAAAGAGGACTATGCGCTGATGAGAGAACTCGGTGTGAAGGCATACCGTTTTTCCGTAAGCTGGGCGAGACTGATGCCGGAGGGAACCGGAAGAGTCAATGAAAAAGCGGTGGCACTCTATCGTGATATGATTCTTGAAATGAAGAAAAACGGCATTGAGCCATATATGACCCTTTATCACTGGGAACTTCCGCAGGCATTGGAGGATAAAGGCGGCTGGCTCAATGAAGAAATCATAGACTGGTTTGCAGAATATGCAAAAGTAGTAGCAGAGAATTTTACTGATATCTGCGACAAGATTTTTACTTTGAATGAGCCACAGTGCTTTATCGGACTGGGATATTACCGTGGTATTCATGCACCGGGAAAGAAAGTCACACCAGAGGAAAGCTTCCGGATTGCCCATAATGCATTGCGGGCACATGGAAAAGCAGTTATTACGCTCCGGAAATATGCAAAGCAGCCGATTCAGATTGGCTATGCACCAACCAGCGGGGTGGCATATCCGGCAAGTGATTCCCCGGAAGATATTGAAGCTGCAAAGAAGGTATATTTCGGTTTTTATAATGATGTCGACAACTGGACCTGGAATGTATCCTGGTATTCTGACCCGGTTATTTTAGGACATTATCCAAAGGAAGGACTTGAAAAATACAAGGAGTATCTGCCGGAAATCACGAAAGAAGATATGGAACTGATTCACCAGCCCATTGATTTTTACGGACAGAATATTTATAACGGATATCCAGTTCGTGCAGGAGCAGATGGTGAGCCGGAATTTGCAGACCGTCCGGCAGGATTCCCAAAGACTGCCGCAGAATGGCCGGTGACACCGGAATGCCTATACTGGGCAGGAAAATTCCTCTACGAACGTTATCAGCTTCCGATTTATATTACGGAAAATGGAATGTCCTGTCATGACAATGTGGAAGCAGATGGCAGTGTACATGATGCCAACCGTATCCAGTTCTTAGATGAGTACCTTGGCAATCTGCAGAAGGCGGCGGATGAAGGAGCAGAGATTGCCGGTTATTTCTTATGGACTTTTTTGGACAATTTCGAATGGCATGAGGGCTATTCCGAACGGTTCGGAATTATTTATGTGGACTTTGCAACCCAGCAGCGTTATGTAAAGGATTCAGCATTCTGGTATAAGAAAGTCATGGAAAGCAATGGAGCAGCGTTATCCTGCAACCAGCCGGATAGAAAAATCCGGATAGAGCGTGGTGCTGCAGAAGTAACAGGTGCAGGATTTAAGGTAGAGAGGGAAATGGATCTGCTGCTTTCTGACAGCACAGATGTCATTTATGTGGCATCCGGCAGCGGTTTAATTGGCAGCATCTGGGTAGATACCGGAGACAGACTTACGATACCGGAGGGCATCCGGAAGATGCATTGCAGTGGAAAAATGACACTGGTGCAGGCGTAGCATGAAAAAATAATTGTTTCTTCTAGACCAGAGAAAATGAGAATAAAAAAAGTTTCTTTTATTCCGATGAGCAATCAGAAGGAATAGAAGAAACTTTTTTTGCTTTACAGGAAATTGCTTTCCTGTAAAGCAAAAAACGCTCCGCGAGGATGCGCACTGCGGCGTATAAGGTAGATGTCGCAAGCGACCGCCGCAGGCGCGGGAATGTGCAAGGCACATTCTTTTTTAATGTTCAGATACATTTTAGATACAAATATATGTTAAAATAAACATCAAAGAGTAGTAAAAGGAGCGGGCAGCATGATACGGATATTGGTTGTAGAGGATGAAAAGGCAATATCGGATTTAATCCGGCTGAATCTGATGAAGGCAGGCTATCAGTGTGTCTGTGTATACAATGGAATGAAAGCTGCAGACCTGTTGGAAACAGAAAATTTTGATTTGATTATATTGGATGTTATGCTGCCGGAATTAAATGGATTTGAATTGATGGAATACATCCGTCCAATGGGAATTCCGGTGATTTTTCTGACTGCAAAGGATTCCCTAAAAGACCGGATGCAGGGGCTGACCTCCGGGGCAGAGGATTATATGGTAAAGCCTTTTGAAGTGGTAGAACTTTTGGCACGGGTCAATATTGTGCTGCGCCGCTATCATAAGATGGAGCAGAAGATTACTTTTATGGATATTGAATTAGACAGTGAAAATCAGGTGGTGACAAAGGCAGGAAAAGAAGTGGAGCTTACGCCAAAGGAATTTGAACTCTTAGAAATTCTGATGCGCAACCGGAATATTACACTGTTCCGGGAAAGAATCTATGAAGAAATCTGGGGAACGGAATATTCCGTAGAGTCAAGAACCTTAGACCTTCATATCCAGAGATTACGGAAAAAACTGAATCTTGGAGCGGAGCTTAAAACAGTATTTAAGGCAGGATACCGGTTAGAGGATAAAGCATGAAATTTCGATATAAAGTATTAATTACAAATTTAATCCTGCTTTCCGTCAGTCTGGGACTGGTGGGCTATCTGATGATACATAAGAATTTTGAACTGGCGAAGGAAACACAGATTTCTAATGCAGTCATTCAGAATAATCTGGTGCAGTCCTCGGTGGAATATGAAGTACTTCAGGCGTTGAACCGGGAAGAGTCGGTAAAGGGCGCACTTCCAGACATTGGAGCACAGGTCAGCAGCGGTATGCGGGCAGAAAATGTGACATTTTTTATTTATTATGGGGATAAGCTGGTTTATAACGAAACAGAAGAAAATGCCAATTTAAAGAAAGTCTGGGAAGCACAGCAGGAGGATGGAAATAAGAATTATGCCATCTTTGAAGAGGACGGTCATTATTATATTTATGTGACGGCAGCCAGTAAGGTAGGGGATGAGAACCTCTGCATGATCAGCAGAAGTGATGTGTCCGATGCCTACGCATTAAGAGACCGGGAAATCCGTTATTTCCGGCTGATTCTTTTCATTTGCCTTATGATAGAATCTCTGTTTATTTATGTTATCAGCCGGTATCTGACCAGGCCATTGGAGCAGTTGAACCGGGTGGCAGAGGAGATTACCGATGGCTCTTATGAGACGAGGATTACAGTAAAGAGTCAGGATGAAGTAGGACTTCTGGCAGAAAACTTTAACCGGATGGCAGAAGCAGTATCAGAAAAGATAGGAGAGCTTCAGGGAATGGTACGGAAAAGGGATCAGTTTGTAGCAGACTTTACCCATGAGATTAAGACACCGATGACTTCCATTATCGGTTATGCAGATACCATGCGTTCCATGGAGCTTCCAAGAGAAGAACAGCTTCTGGCATTAAGTTATATCTTTTCCGAAGGCAGACGGTTAGAGCGGATGTCGGGAAAGCTCTTTGATTTGATTTATTTAAGGGAACATGAAATGGAAAAGGAAGCAGTTCAGGTTGAAAATGTAAGCAGTGAAGTACTTAAGGTGGTGACACCGTCCTTTGCGGCAAAAGGGCTTGTGTTAAAGGAAAATATCGAGCCGGCAGTACTGTACGGAAATAAAGAACTTCTGGTGACTGTACTGGTGAATTTACTGGATAATGCAAGAAAAGCATCCAAAGAGCATGGTGTCATTGAATTTAGCGGAAAGAGAATACAGGAAGAAGAAAATCCATTTTATTATGAACTTTCCGTAAAAGATTATGGAATCGGCATGACCAAGGAAGAGACAGAGCGGATTTGCGATGAATTCTATATGGCAGATAAATCCCGGGCAAGACAGGAAGGCGGAGCCGGAATCGGAATGTCATTAGTGGCATTGATTTTAGAACATCATCAGGCGGAACTTATCGTAGAAAGTGAGCCAAAGAAGGGGACGAAGATGCGGATATGTTTCAGAAAAGAACAAAATTAAAGATAAAAGGAAGTGTCTGTGGAATGATAGCAGGAACACTTCTGGTGGTGCTGACAGGAATTTTTCTGCCGGGAATTCTGATTGAAGGGCAGGAACGTAAAGCAGTGGGAGAAGTGCAGGCGGTTCCGGCACAGTATATTGCTTCCGATTCCCTGCTGGCAAAGGAGGCATCGGAAAGCCTTAAGCTTAATGACCGCATCCAGCTGATTACCGGGCAGTGGGAGAGTGAGACACAGGAAGCCTATTCCTATGAGATGACTTTAAAGGATTACGAGGCAGCGGCATTGGCAAGAGACAGTATGGAAGCCATTTATCAGAAAGGGCAGTATCCTTCTGATTTAGCTTCTTCTTATGCCAACTGGTATACCTGGGAAGCATTTCCGGAGAAAGCGGTGGATACAACATTTCATACCTACAGTGCCTACTACTGGAAACTTATTTTTACAAAATATGATGGCACAGAGAAGCATGCGGTATTTCTGTTAGAGGATGGCACCGTTTTGCTGGCGGAGGCAGAAGGAAAAGATATTTTATCGGATGTTACAGCTACAGAGGAAGCTTCCTCATCCGTTAAAGACAATGAAGAAGAAAAAACAGTGGATAAAGAGCTGGCAGAACAGCTTTCCTACACGGGGTTGGACGTAGCCGGACTGAGGATAAAATCCGATAACATACAGGAAGAAAAGGATGCCACATACCGGTACTTTGAACTCTTTGATAAAACAAGATTTATCTATGGAATCAGCACAATATCAGATAGCCAAACGAAGCGTAACATGGTAAAATAAAAAAGAAAAAAGAAGGCAAGGTATTTTCAGGGGCATAAATGGTCACCTGCAGTTATTGCGAAAATGATCCTTCCATGTATGATTTGGGAAATTTTGTTCTGGAACAGGCTTTGTGGGACAGTAAAAGCTTTTTACAGCAGAAGCCTTCCGGTATCGGTAATCAATGAGCGGATGGCAGTATTAAGAGGCTATGGAATCAAATTTGCCATGGATGATTTTGGAACAGGAAGTTCATCTTCTGCCATGGCACTGGAGATGCTGATTGATGAGATTAAGATTGATATGAGCTTTATCCGGAAGATTCTTGTAAATAAAAAGAATAAGGCGATTGTCCAGAGCATGGTGGATTTTGCCAATGCAGCCAATATCAAGAGTTGTCTGGAGGGCGTGGAAAATAAGGCATTAGAAGATTATCTCCGGACTGTGGGAGCCACATGGTTTCAGGGATACTATTATTCCAGACCGGTTGGAGCAGATGAACTGGAGATACTTCTTTCGAACAGCTGGAAAAAATAAGAAAAGACAAAAAATAAAAGTAAAAATAGAATTATCAAGACCGGCAGTTTTGTGGCGATAAGAAATACAGCCATAGAATTGCCGGTTTTATTGTAATGATAAGATACAAAAAGTTTACATCTTCATGTTAAAGTAACACCAGAAACGAGGAAAATGGAAAGGTAAACAGAAAATAAAAGATGGAAAACGGAGGGGACAGCATGAAACATCCAATCTTACGAAAAATGATTCTGGCAGGTATGGTGATGGTACTTCTTACCGGATGTGGTGAGAAAAAAGTAGATTATGAGATGGAAACAGAACAGGAAACCAAAGGGGTGGTTGGTACACTGGATGAATTCCGGGAAGCGGATAACTGGGATGACAGCTTTACGGTAACAACCTCTGACGGAGATGTGAAGGTAAGAATCAATGCATCTATTGATGTGCCGGAAGCAGATGCCATGTCTGTGGTAGCGGCAGAAGAATTAAAGATAGATGTCGATTATAAGAAAAAGTTCCTGAAAGCATATTTTAAAGATTCTGAAATTTATTACCACGATTTTGAGCATCTGACAAAAGAAGAATTACAGACTGCCGTTGACAGCATGGATGGAACGATTGTTGCTGTCCAGTCTCAAATCGATGATTTGGAGAATAATGCACATCATCAGGATGTAGAAAGACATAAGGAAATGCTGAATGACTGGAAGGAAGAAACCGAAGAACAGAAAAAACAATACGAAAAAGCATTAGAGACTGCAAAAGATACCTATACTGCAGCAGAGGATTATGACAGCTGCAATGAATATGCAGGGTATTGCGGAGACCTTTTATGTAATGTGCGATTTGAAGTAAAAGAAACAAACGAAAATGCAATTGCCTACATTGTGGCATCGCCATTAGTGAAAAACAAGACGGACATTTATGTGAATCAGTATTATGGCCCACAGTCTCTAAAGGATTATGATGCTGTATATGGGAATGATACAGTAACTGCATATATCGACAATTCGGAAAAGGAAAATGGATGCAGTATTTCCCAAGAAGATGCAAAGCAGTTAGTGGAGCAGTTCTTAAAAGAAACAGGACGTGATAATCAGGTGCTTTATGGGCAGCAGGATTATTCCTGGGATGGCGCAAATGAGATAGAAGTGGATGGAGAACAGTATACCGATTATGCGGAGGTCATCGACTGGGGCTACCTCTTTGGTTATGGAACCGGTGTCAATGGACTGGCATTTAGTGATTCTTTGGATTATAACGACTTTGATATTTCCTGGGTTACGCCGGAAAACAGTGATGTAAATTTTGAATTAGAGGATGAGATACGATTTGCGGTTACGGATAATGGAATTACAGAAGTATTTATGCAGTATCCGGTAAGCGTTACAAAGATTTCAAAAGAAGTGGAACTGCTGCCGTTATCAACGATTCAAAATATAATCAAAGATGAGATTATAAAAAATGGAGACGATTACCAACTGGATGTGTGCAAGAATTTTAATAAGTTAAAGCTTGGTTATGCGCGTATCAAAGATGACCAGAAGGAAGGCTGTTACAGTTATGTGCCGGCGTGGTGTCTTTATATGGCATCCGGAAATGATATGAACCGGCATCCGGTATTTGTCAATGCCATGGATGGTACACTGATTCATCCTTTGGATGAAAGGTAAGGTGTGCCTATGGCAGATAGAAAGAAAAGAACGGGAAAATGGAAACTGTTTTTGTACCTGGCAGCAGGCAGTTTTCTGACGGGATGCGGAAAAGCAGAGCCAGAGCTTGTGTCAACTGCCCGGACACCATATGAGAAGCTGGCTTATGATACCACGGAAGTGAAAAAAGGAAATCTGACGCCGGAAATTACCTTGAAATTAAAAGCAGAGGGTTTGGAAAAGATTACTTATGATGCAACAAATACGGAATTGAAATTAGACAAAGTATATGTGGCAGTAGGCGATAAAGTGGAAAAGGGAGAGTTGCTGGTATCCTTCCGTTCAGACAGTCTGGAAGCAAAAATGACACAGTGTCAGGATGAGATTGCGGATAAACAGCTTCTGGTGGAACATTATGTAAACCTCATGAGCTGTGATGCATCCTTGGATTATAATGAAGATATTGCAAATTTAAAGCGGGATATTGAAGTAGCAGAGCTTTATGTGGAAGAGGCAGAAGAAAAGCTGTCCCGCTATCAGATTACAGCAAAAGAATCCGGTACCATTACAGCCATGGATAATTATCTGCAAAAAGGAGGCTTTGTGCCGGGAAATAATCTGATTACTGAAGTGTGTGGAACCGGTAACTATGAAGCAGACCTGCCGGAAGGCTATGAATTTAACATGGGAGATACTTATACAGCTACACTGGATGCACTGTCCTATGAATTAAAGGTTGCCGGTGTGGAAGAAAATAAAATCATATTTTCACCGGTATCGGATATGACATCACTTTCAGAGGCAGACGTGCTGAGTCTTGTGATTACGAAGCCCACGCTGGAAAATGTCATTTATGTGAAAGCCTCTGCCGTAAAGGAAGGTGAAGAGGGACACTTTGTCTATCTTCTGGATGATAGTGGATATCGTGAGGCGGTGCCGGTAACGGTTGGAGAAAAAGTAGGGAATCATTGGGTTGTTACATCCGGACTTTCCGGTGGAGAGAAGGTGACTCTGTGAGAAAGAAAAAAAGTTACGCAGGAAACGCACAAAGCGTGATTCCAGTAGTCCTGACAGGCCTGTTTTTTGTAATGTTAATTGGTGGCTGTGGCAGTAAGAAAACAGAAACAATACCAGACCTGGAAGAGCCGGCGGCAAGTAATGCTTCTTATCAGCAGGTGACCTATGGAGATATCGGAACCACCAACGTGCTGCTTGGAACAGCCGTACCAAAGGAATACGGACAGGCATATGAAGCGAATGTCATGGTAACAAAGATTCTGGTAGAACCGGGGGATATGGTGGAGAAGGGTGATGTACTGGCATATGCAGATGTAGACGAGGCAAGTGCGTCCCGGGAAGCAAAGCAGCAGGAGCTGTCGCATGAAAATACCGTATATGAATTAAATCAGAAAATCAACCAGCTGCAGCAGAATAAATTAGCAAATCAACAGGAAGCTGCAGTAGTGGATGATACGCAGGAAGCAATAACAGAAGAAAGCCCACAGGAGACAGGGACTGAAAATATCACCTCCCAGATAGCCGTCCTGCAGGAAAACAGCCGCTACGATACGAAGCTTCATGAGTACCGGGTGCAGAAACTGAACGAGGAAATTGCGGCATTGGATGACCTGATTGCAGATGGAACATTGAAAGCAAACCACAGTGGTGAAGTGGTTTATACCAAGAGCCTGACGGTAAGCCGGAATGCCGGTACAGGAGAAAATGTCGTTGTTGTGGCAGATACAGAAGACCTTGAAATAAAGCTTAAGGATGTAACGGTACAGAATTATAAATATAAAGATGTTCTTGAAAAATATATGCTGCAATCTGGCGAAAGAGTGCCGGTTACCGAGCGGGAATACAGCACTGACGAGCTGGTGCTTGCAAAGATAAATAATAATTATCCCAATGTTTTGATAGAAAAGCCGGAGGGCGTAGAGCTTAAGGCGGGAGAGTTATATCCCATATATTTTGAAGAGAAAAGAGCGGAGCATGTTCTGCTGGTGGGAAACAATTCTCTTTATCAGGAAGATGGAGAAAATTATGTCTATGTAGGAACCGGAGATGATACAAGGGAAAAACGTAAAGTAACAACAGGTGTATCAGACGACCATAATACCCAGATCGTAGAGGGATTAGAGGAAGGGGAAGCGGTCTATTATGAAACAATGGAGCGGATGCCTTCGGATTATACGGAGTATATGGTGGAACGGTCAGATTTTCAGGTGGAAAACCACGGATTAAAATATGGCAGGGCAGATAAGAATGCGAGGGTCTATCTTGCTGCAAAAGAAGGAGAGATTGTAAAAATAGCGGTAGAAAAGGATGCGGAAGTGAAAAAAGGTGACCTTCTTTATATTATCGATACCGGGGAAGGAAAGGCAGCCATTACAGAAGCCGCCAATGCCATTGAGACAGAGAATACTACTTATCAGAAACAGCAGGCAGACTATGATGCACAGCTTATAGAATTGCAGAATGCCACAGATTCTGTCAGTGACTATGACCGGCAGATCATAACCCTTCAAAAAGAAGTTGCAGAAGCAGACCATAGCTATACGCTGCAACAACTGCAGGCAGCTTACGATACGTTAAGCCGCGGAAATGACGGAACCGGAAAATTATCCGTTTATGCAGATGAAGATGGACAGGTTTCGAAAATAACTGTCTGGGAAGGAGACACGGTGGAAGCCGGAGATGAAATTCTTAAGATGAAAGGAGAAGCATCAGACTTACTTCTGGTGCAGATGGTGAGCAGTAAGTCCGTAACGGTGTATACGGATGATATTGCAGAGGCGGGAGAACCGGTAAGTATTACATCCGGGGATACGACTTACACCGGAACCTGTGTGGGATTTGCAGCAGGCAGCAATAATCTGGATGAGGGCTGTCTTTATATCGATGAAAATGGTGCTCATTATACCTTTCAGACAACCTCCGGGTATGATACACCGGCATTTTATGTACGGATGAATGATGAAATCGTAGATGATATGGGAAATGGAGAAAGCGTGGACTTCCCTTATATTTCCATGGAGGATGTTATAGTGCTTCCGGCAGGAATGATTTATGAAGAGAAGGATGCAATGCATCCGGATAAAGTGTCATATTTTGTGTGGAAGATGGAAGGGGATCATCTGGTGAAACAGTATGTTTTACTGGATGATACACTTACCGGAAATGGGAAAGTGGTTCTCTTTGGAATAGAGTCTGGCGATGTACTGGCAAGAGAGTAGGGGGATTTGGAATGTTACGTTTTGTCTTTTGTAAAATAAAGAATAAAAAAGGACTGAATTTGTGCCTGCTTCTTGGAATTACATTATTTATCGCGTTATTTGTCTGTCATCCGATGTTTGAACGTGGTGCCGGAAACCAGGTATTAAGAACAGGATTTGAAACATATGCAAAGGAACAGGAAACATTTCCTGCAGTGATGAATCGTAGTGGCAGCTATTCTTCGAAGGATTATAGTTCTGCAAAGGAAGTGTTAGAGAAACTTGTGGCATATGAGAAAAAATGGACCGAATATGTGGCGGTGGATACAGTGGCATCCGAGCAGTATTTAAGCCTTTCCGGTGGAAAAGCAGATACTAGCCTGGGCGGAACCAATGAATATTTTACCGTTGGATATCTGCCGGAATTATCGAAGAACACAGATATTACATACGGAGAGGGTTTAGACAGCGGAAATCAGGTGGAAACAAACGGCTGTTATCCATGCCTTGTCAGTGAAGAGACGATGGATGTCTACGGACTGGTGACAGGAGAAGTGCTTCATATGAAAATCCAGGGTGAAGCAGAAGTTTATGAAGTGGATTTTAAGGTGACAGGCATCATAAAAGAAAAGAATATCAATGATAGTTACTGGTATCACACGCTCAGTGATTTTGGAAATACACTGTTTGTATCAGAGAATACTTTTGATGCCATGATAGATTCCTTTGGACAGGATGAAATTAGTTACGAAGAAAATCTGATGTTAGATTACCGGCAGATAGATGCAAAGCATGCGGCAGAATATGCAGATTATATGCAGCAGTTCCGGACATCGGATACAAAGTATCGGGATAATATGGCAGATACCCTGACGTCCTTTTTCACAAAACAGCGGACGATACAGCAGATGTTGTGGGCATTGGAACTGCCATGCATTGTACTGCTGCTGTTATTTATCTATATGGTATCCTCCCAGATACTTTCTCTGGAAGAAGGGGAGATTGCAGTACTCCGGAGCCGTGGAGCAACAAAATTGCAGGTGGGTGCGATTTACCTGTTGCAGGCATCCTTTCTGGCACTGACAGGCGCAGCGATTGGACTTTTGCTGGGTTACGGAATGTGCAAAGGAGCAGCTTCCACCGACGGGTTTTTAAAATTTACCGGAAAAGATGTAAGCATGTATACCTTAAATGGGGGAATGATTCTCTATGCCCTGGTGGCGGCGGTTATTGTAATTTTATTTCTGACGATACCGGCGCTGCGACGGACAAAATATACCATTGTAAATGAACGGACAGCAAAAAATAATATAGTGACAAATCCCTTCTGGAAAAAGTGCTTTTTGGATGTTTTGTTACTTTTTCTGTCCTGCTATCTGCTTTTCAATTACAACCGGCAGAAGGAGAGTCTTGCGCTGGAACTGATTGCGGGAAAGGGGATGGATCCGGTAATTCTTTTGAATACATCGGTATTTATACTGGCAGCAGGCTTATTGTTTATACGTCTTTTTTATTATCTCATACTGGCGGTAGATAAAATCTTTAAGAAACGATTCCGCCCGGCAGAATATGCGGCATTTTTACAGTTGAAGCGGACTTGGTACAAAATGGGATTTCTGGCAGTATTTTTGATTATGACAGTAGCCAGTGGAATATTTGAAGCCAATATGGCGCGAACCATGAATCAGAATATGGAAGAGCAGATTGCATATGTCACCGGAGCAGATGCAGTGGTGGAAGAAAACTTCCAGCTGCAGGTTTCGAAAATGGAAGGAAAGGAAACCAGCTGGAAATATCTGGAGCCTGATTTTGGAAGATATGAAACATTAATCAAAGAAAATGTCTGTGAAGATGCCACAAGGGTACTGATAGATGAAAAGACGGATATTACTGCGAAAAACGGAACAGTTTTTGATGGAAATCTTATGGCAATCCACACAAAAGGCTTCGGGGAGACTGCACGGCTTAAAGATGGTGTCAACAAAGAACACTGGTTTTATGCACTGAATGCACTGGCAGAGGAGCCGGATGGGGTAATAATTTCTTCCAATCTGGCAGACAAATTAAAGTTAAAGGTGGGAGATACTTTAAGTTATACAAGGTATCTTCCGGCGGAAATCGGCGAAGATAAAATGGGCAGCAGGCAGGCAAAGGTCTGTGCAATCATAGACTGCTTCCCTGGTTATGAAAGATATGCTTATGTAAAGGATGAAGAAGGCAATTTAAATGAACAGGAACAGTATCTTCTGGTAGCAAATTATGCCACCGTTATCAGTGCTTTTGGTCAGACCCCTTACCAGGTGTGGATGAAGCTTTCAGATGGTGTGAAAGAGACTATGTTTACGAAAAGTTTTGCGGCAGCAGGCGTTCAGCCGCAACATATTACCTTATTGCAGGAACAGCTTGCCGGCAACCGGAATTCAGCCATGGTACAGGTGACAAATGGAATGTTTACATTAAGCTTTATTTTATCATTGGTGATATGTTCTGTAGGATTTCTGCTGTATTGGATCATGACACTGAAAAAACGGGAATTGCTGTTGGGAGTCTACCGTGCAATGGGAATGCGGATGGGAGAAGTCCGGAAGATGATTTTAACGGAACAGCTTTTTGCCTCGGCAGGACCGGTACTGGCAGGTGGAGGAATCGGAGCAGTGACAACGCTTTTGTTTGTACGTCTGCTTATGGTGGTCTATCTGCCGCAAAAGCATAATCTAGCCATAGAAATATACATTTATCCTACAGACCTTTTGAAGCTTTTAGCGGTACTTCTGGCAGTGATGTTATTCTGTTATCTGATTATCCGGAAAATACTGCGGAGCATGAAAATTGCAAAGGCACTTCGGTTAGGGGAGGACAGCTGATGGAACAGACGATAGCAATACGCACAGAAAATATAAAAAGATATTTTTCGTCGGGAGATGGCAGCATCGTCCGGGCTTTGGACGGCGTTTCCATGGAGATACCAAGCGGCAGTCTTACTATTTTAAAGGGACGTTCCGGCTCCGGCAAGACAACTCTTCTTAATCTTTTAAGTGCTCTTGATGTACCGACGGAAGGAAAAGTGGAATTTTTCGGAAAAGATTTGGGACATTTAAAAGACAGGGAGCGGGAGGACTTGCGGCGTTACCAGATGGGATTTGTTTTTCAGTCTGTGGCATTGATTCCTGTGATGAATGCCTATGAAAATGTGGAATTTGCCCTGCGGTTATCCGGTGATAAAGAGAAACGGAAGAAGGATAAGGAAGAGCAGAAAAATAGGGGAGAACAGAAAAAGCGTGTAATAGAAATCTTAGAACGGGTCGGACTGAAAGAACGGATTTATCATATGCCTTATCAGTTGTCCGGTGGCGAACAACAGCGGGTGGCTATTGCCCGGGCAGTTGCCCATAGACCACAGGTGATTTTTGCAGACGAACCAACCGGTGCACTGGATACGGCATCAGGGCTTGCAGTCATGAAGCTTTTCCGTGAACTGGTAGAGCAGGAACATATCACCGTAGTCATGACCACCCATGACCCGAATCTGATGGAACTTGGTGATTTCGTCTATGAATTAAAGGATGGGAGGCTGGTAAAATGATTCAGTGTGACAGCCTGGTAAAGATATATGAGATGGAACAGCATAAAGTCATGGCACTGGAAGGACTGGACCTTACGATAGAAGATGGGGAAATGATGGCAATTATCGGTAAATCCGGCAGTGGAAAGTCGACGCTGCTTAATATCATCGGAGGACTGGAAACACCCACAGCAGGAATCCTTATGGTGGATGGAAAGGACTTATCGTCCTATACGGAAAAAGAACTGGTTTTATACCGCCGTGACAAAGTGGGATTCGTCTGGCAGAAGAGTGTAAGAAATCTTTTCTCTTATCTTACGGCACTGGAAAATATTGAAGCACCCATGCAGTTTCATCCGGGAACATCCGCCCGGGAGAAGCGGAAGCGTGCCAGAGATTTATTAAAGGCAGTCGGTATGGAAGCACATGCGGATAAGTTCCCTTCCCAGCTATCCGGTGGCGAGCAGCAGCGGATTGCCATTGCCGTTGCACTTTCCAATCAGCCGTCGATTCTTCTGGCGGATGAACCCACCGGTGCAGTAGATACAAAGACTGCAAATCAGATATTTGAGCTGTTCCACAAACTGAATGAAGAATTTAAAATTACAATAATCATAGTGACCCATGATATGGCATTGGCGGATAAAGTGGAGCGGACAGTGCTGATTTCCGATGGCAAAATCAGTACCGAAAAGATTCGGAAAGTATCTTTAGAAGAACTGCAGTGTCTTGCAAGTGCAGCAGAATTTACCCATGAAGAATATTCCGTTTTAGATAAAGCCCACCGGCTGCAGCTGACAGAAGAAATGTTAGAAGAAGCCGGTATCGATTCCAATAAAGTGCGGATTGAGGTTCAGGATGGCAAAATCCTGATTCAAAAAGAATAAACCGGTACTTGCTGCAACAAAGTATTTATGAAGTAAGAAACCGCTTCGTTTCCTCCATGACATTGCGAAGCGTTTTGATATTATCAAGTGTATCCTTTGTTTCTAAAGAGTGATTGGCATCCGGATAGAGGAAAAGAGGAATCTTTTGCCCTCTGCTGATGCCAGTCACTTTTTCAATATCGCTCCAGGGATCGGAAGTGCCGAGAAAAGCAATGGCATTCTGCGGGTGGAAATCATAGGTTTCCCGTAAAGGGGTATAGAGAATCTGGCGGCAGGAAATATTTTCCTTCCTTGCATAGGCAGAGGCAATAACCGTTCCGATGCTCTTTGAGATAAATATAATTTCATCATAATCCTGCCAGTTTACGGAAGAAAGCTGTTTTACAGCCTGTTCATAAAGATAAGAAAAAGCCTGCTGCATTTTCTCCCTATTACCCCGGATATTTCCAGTGATATCGCTGCCGGCAAGGGAATAGTCCAGTGTAAGAGCGATTTCATAACCTGCTTCGGCAACAAGCTTTCGGCTGTAATAGAGCAGTGGTTTGTCACAGTGATAACCGATGCCCGGAAAAAAGACCGCCAGTTTATTTTTCGATAAATGCATAAGAAATTGTCCTTTCTGTTCCGGCATTTTCAGGTGGCAGAAACCGGAGCTTTTTAACCTTAGAAAATATAGTAGCACAATGGGAAATAATGACTTCTCTAAGGATATAATAAATGCGATAAAGTTAATTGTAATAAGGAACTTTATCGCATTTGCTATTAGATGAGCCGCATTGGAAATGGTGTAAATTGGAACTAAAAAATAAACTGGAACTTATCACCGATACATAGCTGTTTGCAAAGATTCGTGATAGTGTTGTCAACGTCGTGGATGGTACTTGATATCCGGAGCAGAGGATACCCCTTACTGATGTTTAAAGTCTTAGCCTCTTGGGCATTAGCGAAAACAATATCAAGTGTTTTACGTGAATGATCCAGAATGATATTGTGTTTTCTTAGTATTTCATACAAAGATGAGTCGTTTAAATCTTCTCCAAATAAAAAAGAAAAGGATTCAGGAAATTTATTGAACTCTAAGATGACAGGGACATTATCCATATAACGGATTCTTTCCACTACGAGTATTTTATCCCCTTCGTGTAGTGACATTTCAGTTAAATCCCGTTCAGAAGGATCTTCCAATGCAATTTTTATGGTCTTAGCTCCAGGTGTTGCGTTTTTCATCCGGCACATATCAGAAAAACTTATGACTTCTGTAATATTACGCTGCAATTTTTTCTCAGCTACAAAAGTCCCTTTTCCTGATTTCCTTTCTAAATATCCGGATTCAGATAAAACGGCTAATGCTTTTCGGACAGTAACTCTGCTCACATGGTATGATTCACTTAATTCATTTTCTGTAGGCAGACGACTGCCGGCCGCCCGTTCTCCGGCGTCAATTTCTTTTCGTATTTTTTCCTCCAATTGTTTGTACAGTGGTGTGGCAATGGTGTTGTTCAGTTCCATATAAATACCTCTCTCCTAATATAACTTTCACAAATATTATAAAACAAAGTTGCAAAAATGTATATATTTTCCTATATTGTATGATATATATTGACAGAATGTATTATATTGTATTATAGTAAACGCATAGAACAAATAAATACATTATAAAAAGGAGAGAAAAAATGGGATACGTAAGTAAAGACATTAAAAACATTGTGAAAGAAATTTTAGAAGAAAAAAAAGACATCGGTGGAATTAAAAATATTTATTTTGTGGGATGCGGAGGATCACTTGGCGCACTTTATCCGGCAAAAACATTTATGGAGAGAGAATCACAGGTTTTGAGATCAGCCTGGATAAACAGTAATGAGTTTGTGCATAGCACACCAAAGGACTTTGGAGAAAATTCTATTATATGTCTTGCCTGCCACAAGGGAAATACACCGGAAACGATTAAGGCTGCCAAATTAGGAAAAGAAAAAGGAGCGGCGGTTATTATTCTGACATGGCTGGAGGAATCAGAAATTATAGAATTTGGAGATTATATTATACATTATACATTTGATGCAAGTCCTGATCATCTTGCAGGGGATATTGATTATGCAGGAGAAAAGACGCAGTGTGCATTGCTTGTGGCAGTGGAATTAGTTGCACAGACGGAGGGATATGCTAATTATGATAAATTCTATGAAGCTTTAGGCATGATTAGCAATATCATCAGAAATGCACGTACACATGTGGCTGCCAGGGCAGAGGCATTTGCAGAAGAGTATCAGAATGATTCAGTGATTTATACAATGGGAAGTGGTGCAGCATATGGAGCTGCCTATATGGAGAGTATCTGTATATTTATGGAGATGCAGTGGCTTGATTCAAGCAGTATTCATACCGGTGAATTTTTCCATGGTCCATTTGAAGTTACAGATGCAAACCGTCCGTTTATGATTCAGATATCAGAAGGCTCAACCCGCGAACTGGATGAGAGAGCACTTACATTCCTGAAAACATATGCAAAACGTATTGAGGTTCTTGATGCGAAAGAGCTTGGCTTATCCACAATTGATGCAACAGTAGTAGATTACTTTAACCATGCACTGTTTAATAATGTATATCCGATTTACAACCACGCACTGGCAGTAAAGCGTGAACATCCGTTAACAACCCGCCGCTATATGTGGAAGGTAGAATATTAATGAAAAAATTCTGTGAAAAAAAATATGTATTGTTTGACTTTGATGGAGTTATAGCAGATACAGAAGAGAGTAATGGTAATTATCTAGGTCTGGCATTAAAAGAGTTTGGAGTGGAACTGACACAAAAAGACAGGGATAGACTAATTGGCTCACATGATTCCCATATTCTGCTGGAACTGCTGGAACGCTCGCCGGAGAAAATAACAATGGAACAGCTTTTGCAAAAAAGAAAAGAAATAGGAAATACATATGAAAATGGCTGCATTAAGCCGATGGAGGGATTACTGGAGTTTATTGCCGGTTTGAAAAAACAGGGGAAAAAGCTGGCAGTGGTTTCTTCAACCTCTACACGGCTGATTGTAGTAGCATTGAACCGGATGAAAATGCTGGGTTTGTTCGATGTGCTGGTATGCGGAGACATGTGCCGGAATAGAAAACCGGATCCGGAATGCTATAGAAAAGCAATGCAATATTTAGAAGCAAAGCCGGAAGAATGTATTGCAATAGAAGACTCGTTTATTGGTATACAGGCAGCAAAGGCTGCAAATATAGAGGTAGTTGCGTATACAGGAGCTGGTGAGAATCAGGATGTAAGTCAGGCGGATTATGTTATTTCTTCATACGTTTAACTGCCTGAGTGAAAGAAAGAGAAAACAGAAGAATAAAAAGTATTTAATTGTATGCCCGCCAGTGCTCCTGGCGGGTTTTGCTATGCACAATTAAATTGATATTGATGTACAAAAAGTGAAACAAAAAATTGTGCATAATGTCGAAAATGTATTTCTTTATTGACACAAATGTATGGAATCTATATAATACAAATAGATACAAAATAAAACAATACAAATAAAAACAAATTAATACATTTTGGTTTTAAAGTAGTGCACATGCTTTGGAATAAATAAAAAAGAGGAGGTAGATGTCCATGTTTTGGATTGAATTTATTGTTTTAATGCTGATTATTGTGTGGGGAACCAGAAAAGGTGGAAGTTTCCTGGCAATGGCTGGCGGCATCGGAATGTTGATTTTCGTATATATCTTTAGAGTGACTCCATCAGATCCACCGATTACTGTTATACTGATTATGTTGGCGGTAATTACCGCAGCCTGTACGATGCAGGCGACTGGCGGATTGGATTTTATGGTACAGCTTGCAGAAAAAATATTACGGAAAAATCCGAAAAACATTACTTTGGTAGCACCTTTTGTAGCGTATTTATTTACATTCTGTTGTGGAACCGGACATATTGTATATTCGTTACTTCCGGTTATTAATGAAATAGCATTGGAAAATGGAATTCGGCCTGAGCGCCCGATTTCTGTTAGTATTATTTCATCCCAGCAGGCAAATACCGGATCACCAATAACAGCTGCAACAGTAGCTATTGTGGGTTATATGACTATTTTTGAAAAAGTAAATCTGGCAACAATTATGCTGGTAGCAATTCCGGCAGCACTGATAGGAGTATTGGTTGCAGCATTGTCTGTATACAAGAAAGGTCTGGAATTAGAGGATGATCCTGAATATCAGCAGAGGGTTGCAGATGGACTGGTAAAGGATTTTAAAAAGAAAGTAGAAGGAGAAAAACAGGTAACCAAAAAAGCAAAGATTTCTGTTGCTATCTTCCTGGTTTCTATGGTAGTAATTGCAATATGCGGTATTTTCCCGGCACTCCGTCCAACATTTAGCGATGGTACACAGTTAGCAATGACATCTTTAATCCAGATTATTATGTATGTAGCTGCCGCAATTATTGTTATTGTAAGTAAAATTGATAGTAACGACATTTTAGAAGTACCGTTGTTAAAGACTGGATTCTTTGCTGTTATTCTTGCAGCGGGACTTTGCTGGCTGGTAAATACTTTTGTTGGTGCACAGACAAACTTCATTACAGAAAATTTGTCAGCTTTAACAAATGAACATCCATGGATTTATATTATTGCAGTATTTCTGGTAGGTGCACTGACAAGTTCACAAGCGTCTACGACAATGATTATGATTCCAATTGCAATTGCATTGAATCTGCCGGCTTATATTATTGTAGGTGGATGGATGGCATGCTCATCCAACTATTTTATCCCGGATTCCAGCCAGTGTATAGCAGGTCTTGCTTTTGACACGGCAGGTACTACGAAGATTGGAAAATTTATATTTAATCACAGCTATATGCGGCCGGGACTTGTATGTACAATTGTATCAGTATTAGTAGCAACAGGAATAGGATATTTTGTTTTCTGATAAAAACCGGTGGTGGCAAAATAAAGAAAACAGTAACAGCACACAGCCTGTGTTATTCTGACAGGCTGTGGGAACTGCCACCTCATGATGGATTGCCAGATATACATAAATATTAATAATGGCTATCTGAAAAAATGAAAGAGCGAATCTGGAAAAATAATTGCTTGTTGCAAAAAGAAGAGGTGAGGGAGTCTGGGTGAAAGAAAAATTGAAAGAAAGGAGAAAGAAATAAAAATGAGACAGCCTAGAATAATTGCAATTGGAGATGCAGTTTGTGACAAATATCTTTCCAGGGGGAAAATGTATCCAGGAGGTCAGTGTGTTAACACATGTGCATATGCACATATGAATAATGCAGAAAGTGCATTTTTAGGTAAATTTGGAAATGATGAAGTAGCAGAATGCATTCAGGCAGCACTGAAAAATATGAATGTAGACTTTTCACATAGCAGGAATTATGAAGGTGAAAATGGATTTGCATGTGTGACACTGAATCAGGGAGATCGCGTATTTGTCGGGTCCAATCATGGAGGTGTGGCAAAAGAGTATCCTTATGATTTTACGCAGGAAGATTTTTCATATATAAGAAAGTTTGATTTGATTTATACAAATCTGAATGCCTATATAGATGATGACATAGAAGAAATTGCTTCTTTGGGTCTTCCAGTTGCATTTGATTTTTCAAATCGATGGACAGACGAATATCTGAAAAAAATTTGTCCGCATATTAAAGTGGCAATGCTTTCCTGTGCACATTTAAGTGATAAAGAACGCGAAAGGGAAATGAGTAAAGTAAAAGAGCTTGGAGTTCCGCTTGTTCTGGGAACAATAGGAGAAGCTGGCTCATACATTTTATACCATGGTGAAATGATGTATGAAAAAGCTGTAAAGGCAGAAAGCATTATGGATACTATGGGTGCAGGAGACTCTTATTTCGCGACATTTTTGACATATATTTTACGGTATAAAGAACCGGAATTTTTTAAAGAAGAAAGTAAAGATGATGGGAATGTTAAAGAACTTTTAAAGAAAGCCATGCAGGCTGGAGCAGAATTCGCTTCAAAGATTTGCGGTGTCGAAGGAGCGTTTGGGTATGGAACGCCAATTGCAGGAAGAATAATTGATAATAGAAATAATTAAAAGGTTTAAGGAGGAACGCTATATGGATATAAAGCCGACAAGTTACAGGTATGATGGAGAAGGAATAGAATGTGCATATCGGAATGAAAAATGGGTTGTTTGTATCAAAAATTGGAAACCGAATAATGACATTGATGGGTTAGAGCATTTAGAGATACATCATACGACAGATGAACAATTCATTTTGATTTCTGGGAAATGTATTATTATTACAGCGGACAGAAAAGATGGAAAGTTTAATATTGAATTAACTCCGGTGGAGAAAGGAACATTGTACAATGTACCGAAAGAGCGTTGGTTTTTTACCATTGTAGAAAAGGATACCAAAATGATGTATGTGCAGGATGCCGGATGTAGTATGGATAATAGTGAGTATTGTAAACTGAGCCAGAAAGAAATTTCATATATTCAGAAATTAGCGAGACCAATGCTTGCAGAATAATATAACAACAATGTATTAAAAATATTTATAGGAGGATTATCAATGAAGCCAACAGAAATCAAGAATGTAATTACAGAAATTTTAGAAAGCAGAAAAGAAGAAGGTGGTATTAAAGCATTATATTTTGTGGGATGCGGTGGTTCTAATGGAGCACTTTATCCAGCGAAAACATTTATGGAAAGAGAATGTGCAAATATTAAGTCAGCACTAATTAATAGTAATGAATTTGTATATAGTACTCCGAAGGATTTGGGAAAAAATGTAATCGTGTGTTTATCGTGCCATAAGGGAAATACACCGGAAACAATTAATGCAGCGAAACTGGCAAAGGAAAAAGGTGCAGCTGTAATTATTCTGACATGGAAAGAGGAATCAGAGATTACCCCATTTGGTGATTATATTATCAATTATACTTTTGGAGATAATAAGGATATTGCTGGTGAAAAAATTATCTGTGCACTTCTGGTGGCAGTGGAACTGTTGAATCAGACAGAAGGGTATGAGCATTATGAAGAATTTATGGATGGTGTTGGACGTATTGATGGTATTGTGAAACATGCATGTAAGCATGTGGAAAAACGGGCTGAACTGTTTGCCAGGGAATATAAAGATGATAAAATTATTTATACTATGGCAAGCGGAGCGGGTTATGGTGCAGCATATATGCAAAGTATATGTATTTTTATGGAAATGCAGTGGATTCATTCTTCCAGTATTCACAGTGGGGAATTTTTCCATGGACCTTTCGAAATTACAGATAAAGAAGTACCATTTGTGCTTCAGGTTTCTGAGGGAACCAATCGACCGTTGGATGAACGTGCATTGAAGTTTTTGAAGACTTATGCAAAACGGATTGAAGTAATTGATGCAAAGGATTTAGGGCTGTCTACAATTGATGCATCAGTCGTAGACTATTTTAACCATTCCTTATTCACAAATGTATATCCGGTTTATAATAAGGCTTTGGCTGAGGAGAGACAGCATCCACTGACAACACGACGCTATATGTGGAAGGTAGAGTATTAAAAAACTTAAAAAATGATGTAAACATACAGCATGTCAGATTTTGATGGAAAATTTGAAGTACATTACAAGGAAAGCCTGGAAATGATAATGATTTCCGGGCTTTCTGAGCTTTGACACATGACCTGAGGAAGAAGGAACGGAATTGAAAAAAACAATAGGTATTATTGGTGGCATGGGACCGATGGCTACCTGCGATTTAATGAAAAAGATTTTTGAAGTGTCAGATGCAGACTGCGATCAGAACTATGTGCATGTTTGTGTTGATTGTAACACGAATATTCCGGATAGAACGAAAGCTATTCTTGAAAAGGGAGAGGATCCTATACCAGAGATGGTAAAAAGTGCAGTAAGTCTGCAAAATATGGGAGCAGATTTATTGATGATACCTTGTAACACAGCACATTTTTTTTATGACCGGTTAAAAATATTTACTGATATCCCGATATTGCATATGCCCCGCGAGACAGTAAAAGCTTTAAAAGAGCAGAATATATCATGTGCAGCCGTATTGGCTACGGATGGCGTGATAAAGAGTGGGGTTTATGAGAAAGAGCTTCGGGCACAGGGAATCAAAACGATTTATCCGGATGCAGAGCAGCAACAGAAAATTATGGCAGTAATCTATCGGTGTATTAAAGCAGGAAAAAAGGATGTAGAAAAGTACGGACTTGACGATATTTTAAAATCCTTGATTAAACAGGGTGCGCAAAGTGTGATTCTGGGATGTACTGAATTACCAATTGCTTTTTCCCTGGCAGGAATCAGAGAAAATATAGTTGACCCGACGGAGATTGCAGCAAGAGCTGCATTAAAATTTCTGCAATTACCAATACATGCATTATAAAGCAGCTGTATTTTTATGAAAATAAATGGTATCGGAAAAGTGTGAAAACTCCCTTCAAAAAGCCCCCAAAAAGTCGCAACAAACATTGACAATCCGTGGGTTTGAGGACTATACTAATATATAAATTATAAATACCAGACAGGTTATTACAGAAAGAGAAAGGGAGGTATATGATAACAGGGAATTATCATATATTTTCAGAGCCTTTTTGAATATTTCTGAAGGGGGAAACAGATGATTCAAAAATATTATAACAGTATTCTGGAACAGGTTTTTGCACAGATTGGAAAGAAAGAACACAACATTGTTCTGGCAAAATACAGCAATGATTTTTCATTAAAGCAGTTGGAAATATCAGAGCAGATAACGAATAATAAAGAGGTTCGTTTTGTAGCCCACGAATTCCGGGCAGAGAAATTATCGGGAGCATATGAGCCGTTTCTGGATTTGATTTTGGAACTTTTCGACCAGCAGAAGGAGATGACATTTGATGAATTCCTGGACAAGTGTAATGTCTATTCCCTGCAGCGTCCGATTATTGCAGCATACCGGGAGAGTGGAAAATGTATCCGGAAAGAGAGTTTATTGTATACAGAAGTTGACTATGAGCGGGAGCGGATGCATGATGCTATTGTGGCAATGCTTGTTGAAGTTTCTAAGATACAGCCGTTTATGCTTTGGATTAACCGCATGCAGTTTGCCGGAAATGGAACCATAGAAATAGTCTATGAACTGTTAAAAGCAGAGCATACAGAGAATATCGGAATCGTTCTCGGCATGAATGAGCAGCAGCGTCTGCCGGAATATATGCTGCCGGGCTGGGAAAACGTAACGGAGGAATTGGATAATAATGTTGCAATATTCCGCATTGGAAATGCCGGAGAATCCCGGGAACAAAGAGATGAGGTTATTACAGCAGAAAGTATTGAAGATGATATCAGAACATTGCAGAATCTTGTCTTTTTCATGGATTTTGAACAGGCGTTGTTTTATCTGGATAAAGTAGACCGCAAAATCAGATTTGACAATTTTACAGTATCGGATGGAGTGAAATACGAACTCTGGCAGTTCTATGCATATGTATCGGTATATATGAGGGATTTGCCAAAAGCACTGGAAATAAGTGAGGGTATCTTACAGCTTGCAGAGAAGAAAAAGAACCGCAGGATGCGCTTTTATGCATATTATCTCCGCTCTGTAATTTATATGTATCAGTCAAAACTGCAGGAAGCCACTGAATGTGCAGGTGTTGCAAAAAGTATTGCAATAGAAGGCGGCATGGAGCGCGGTCAGTTTGAAGCAGAGCTGGTAGAAATACAAGCGAAAATGGCAGGCTGGAATAATATTTTCTTCTGTGCACAGAATGTGGAAGTCAGCGATGCCATGATTGAAAAATTAATGAAATATGACTACCGGAATCATCTGGCGTACATTTATGTATATGCCTATGACAATAAGCCGGAGATTGTGGCAAAGGCATATTATTCCGAATCCCAGCTTATTTATTTCAGTAAGGGAATCAGACTGGCAACAGAAATTGGCAATACACAGCTTATTTACAATGCATATCAGAAGAACATTATGCTGGCGTCTACCAACGGTATGTATCCGATTGCGTTGCTGTATTCGGTAAGAACTTTTGAAGCACTGGATAATAAACGCTCCTTGGAAAGTGGACGTATTTTCTCGGGAATCGGTTATACCTTAACGGCATTAAGACAGAATGACCTTGCAAAGCGTTATTTTCAGAAAGCAGTAGAAATTTTATATAATCTGGAATTGCCGGAGGATATTGCGGAAGTATATTACAATATGGCAATTAACTGTATTGCAGCAGAAGAATTCAAGGAAGCCAACGAATATCTGATGCGCTGTATGAAGACCATTGAACGTCTGCATTTGAATAGTCTGAGGGTCTGCAATTTAAGCAAATTGTATGGACTCTTAGCATTGTGCAATCAGAAGATTGGCAACCGTTTCAACTGTGAACAGTACCTCAATAACTGCAAACAGTTCTTGAATTACATAATTGAAAAAGAAAAGCTTCAGAATGATGTGGGAATCATCCACGATTATGCACGTTGTGATGACGATATGTTCCTTTATCATTTCACACGGGCATTACTTGGAATGGATTCCGGTAATGATTCGTCAGCATTTGAAGATTTTAATTGTGCAGAGACACATCTGGTGCGGACTGAGGGAAACCAGTTCTTCTGTTATCAGCTGTTCCGTAAGGACAGGATCCGCTTTTATGGGCAGACAGGAAGAATGGAACTTAAGAGCAATGAAGAGGCAATCTTAAAACAATATCTTGAGGATAATACCCATTCTCTCACAGATGAAGAAATTAAGATATTAGAGCCATTAGAACAGTATTTATCAGAAGAACCTCTTCATGTGATATCTTCCCAGGAGATGGAAATGCAGCTGAAGCAGGAAAGCATAAACCGTGCTTACAAGCAGGAACGCCGTCAGATGGATTTTCTGTCGACATGGCAGAAGACAATTGATGTGACGGATGTTTCGGCAGAAGTAATGGTAGAGAATGTTATGCGGACATTCCTGTATCACTTTAATTTGGACCGGGCATTATATATACAGTATCATGGAAGAAAACCAAAGGTACTTTATGATAATACAGAAGCCAGTCTTTCTATGAAGGAGCAGAAGTATTTAAAGGAAGTGTTCGAAAAGACACAGAGAGGGTTTGTTGTATCGAAAATCAGCAGTAACTATTCGGAACATCTGAATGTGGTCAAACTGTTTGGTGAAGATAATGTATGCTCCCTTGTTGCTATTCCATTCTTTGACAATGGAAAAGTAACAAGCATTATGATAGCATATATTCTGATGAAGGATAACTGGCATTCTTCCGTCAGCCGCTATATGTTAGATGAGAGTGATATGCGGATTTATGAGCTTTTGTTCCGGGAAGTGCAGTATGCACTGAATCGTCTCTATGCATATGAGAAGCTCTACGAAATGAATACTGCATTGTATAAATCTGCAGTAACCGACCAGCTGACAGGAATTTTCAACAGGAAGGGATTCTATCAGAACATCGAGGAAATTATCCGGAAGATTAAAAAGGGCCGCATGAAGCATGATTTTGGTATTATGTTTATCGATCTGGATAATTTCAAAGGATATAATGATACCTTTGGACATGATGTAGGAGATTTGCTGCTTAAGTCCATGGCAAATATCTTCAGCAGGGTCTGCAGGGACAAGGGCTTTGTGACACGTTTCGGTGGTGATGAATTTATTATTTTCCTCTACACCGGAGAGCACAAGGTTTTAGAGGATACCGCAAAGGCTATCTATAAAGAGATTAAGAAACAGGATGGGTTCAGGGAACTGATTGCAAAAGAAATCGGACAGCCGGTTGAGATTGATGATAAGAAATTACTTTCCTGCTCTATTGGTATTATTTCTTCCAATCAGGTAAAGAAGGCAGAAGACATTGACGAAATGATTAAAGAGGCGGATGATCTTCTGTATGCAGTAAAAGCAGAATCCAAAGGAACGTATAAGTTCTTTGAAGAGCAGGAACAGAAGTAAAGCAAAGGAAACGGGAAAACGTATGGTAATGAAGCTTCCAGAGCATGTTAAGTTTATAATTGAGAAGCTGCAGGAAGCAGGCTTTGAAGGATATGCAGTAGGAGGGTGTGTCAGAGACACCCTCCTTCAACGTGTGCCTCAGGACTGGGATATTACCACTTCTGCTTATCCGGAAGACGTAAAAGAAATTTTTGGGCGCACCATCGATACCGGAATTGAGCATGGAACGGTAACGGTAATGCTGGATAAAAAAGGGTATGAGGTGACAACTTACCGGATTGATGGCGAATATGAGGATGCCAGACATCCGAAGGAAGTAACCTATACAGATAATCTTTTAGAGGATTTAAAACGCAGGGATTTTACCATTAATGCCATGGCATATAATGAACAGCGGGGACTGGTGGATGCTTTTGACGGAGCAGGAGATTTAAAGCGTGGCATCATCCGCTGTGTAGGAGAACCAAAGGAGAGATTTGGGGAAGATGCTTTAAGGATGCTTCGGGCAGTGCGTTTTGCGGCACAGCTGGGCTTTGATATAGAAGAAGAGACAGCAGAAGCGATTCAGGAGCTTGCACCGATGTTAAAAAAGGTCAGTGCAGAGCGTATTCAGGTAGAACTGGTTAAGCTTCTTACCTCAGTCCATCCGGAGGAGATGCGTACCGTATATGCCACAGGAATTGCGGATGTGGTACTGCCGGAATTTTCGGTGATGATGCGTACACCACAGAATAATCCCCATCACTGTTATACAGTAGGAGAGCATACCATTGAAGTGTTAAAAGGTGTGGAAGCAGACAAGGTGCTACGGCTTGCAGCATTATTTCATGATGTGGCAAAGCCCGACTGCCGCAGTACAGATGAAGATGGAATTGACCATTTCTACGGGCATCCGCAGGTGGGAGCAAAGAAGACGAAGACAATTTTACGCAGATTAAAATTCGACAATGCAACCATTGATATGGTCTGCCGGCTGGTGGCAATTCACGATATTAACCCGGTACTGACACCGGAGTCCGTACGAAAGGCGGTACAGAAAGCCGGATTAGAGTGCTACCCGGTTATATTTGAACTGAAGAAAGCAGATATTTTGGCCCAGAGTGATTATCAGAGGACAGAAAAGCTTGAGGCATTGGACGGATATCATAAGATTTATGATAAAATAATCGAAGATGCAGACTGTCTGACACTAAAAGACCTTGCGCTTAACGGACGGGACTTAATAGAACTTGGCGTGAAGCCCGGTCCGCAGATAGGGAACATTTTGGCAAAGCTTTTAGATGTGGTAATCGAAGAACCGGAAAAGAATACAAAAGAATATCTGACAGGTTATACTTTAAAGAACCTCTTCATATGATAGAAAGACGCATAAAGATTTGTGCGAATTCGTCGTATGGAGGGGTTTTTGTGTATAATTTATCGAGCCAGTTGTTAGAACAGTATCCGTTTGAGGTAACCGCTATCCAGAAAGGAAGGGGGACCTATATCTGCACAACATCAGAGGACGGAAAAATAATAATGGAATCTTTTCGCGGGTCAAAAGGCAGAGCGGAAGCTTTAGAACATATTCTGCTCCGTCTGAAAGAAAATGGAATAGAAGCAGATGAAATCATACATACCAGGGAAGGAGAAATTTTAGCCCAGGAGGTGGATGAAACCTGGTACTATGCCAGAAAATATATGGAGGGCAGGGAGTGTGAGACCAGGAGCCGTGATGATGTACTTGCTGCGGTAGAAGAACTGGCAAAGCTGCATCTTGTCCTGCAGAAGGTGGAGGATGAAAATTTAAAAATTGGCGGACAGGATTATGCCATGGAGGTATTCCGGCACAACCGGGAGCTTAAAAAGGTGCGCAATTATATTCATGGAAAGCATAAAAAGAATGAATTTGAAATGATATTTATGCACAATTATGAGACTTTTTTAAAACAGGCACTGGACGTGGAACATCGGCTGATGAAACCCAATCCGGGTGAAACGCAGGGGCAGAGCGGACAGCAGGGCCGGGAAACAGCATTGTATGGAATCTGCCATGGAGACTTTAACCAGCATAATGTATTATTTGCCCATGGTAAAATTATAATTACAAATTTTGAACAGGCACATTATGATGTGCTGGTAGGGGATCTGGCACATTTCTTACGGAAACTGATGGAAAAGCATAATTTTAATATCGGGCTGGCAACGGATATGCTGGCAGCTTACGAAAAAAAACGAAAACTATTACCAGAGGAATGGGAGCAGCTTTATGTAAGGATGGCATACCCACAGAAGTTCTGGAAAGTGGCAAATCACTACTTTAATGCCAATAAGGCATGGGTGTCCGGCAGAGACATTGAGAAGTTGAACCGGGTTATCGAACAGGAAGAAATCCGCCAGCAGTTTTTAAGAATGTTATTTTATTTTGTGGAATAATCATGTATAATCATGTACAGGCAATTGCCGGGGAAAAAGAGCATACAGGAGAAAAAGAGGTGCGAAATGAAGCAATCAGGAAAGCACTGGCTGTTGGCTTTGGTTATTTTCACAGTGTTTGTGGCTTTGAGCGGCTGTGGAAAGAAAGACGATGGGCCTGTCAGCATGAAAGGCTATGCATCGGGCGTTGAGGCAGCAACGGAGGAAGAGATACAGGCAGAGGAAAGCAGCCTGTATACGGTAAGTAGTGTTGATACAACACTTTCAACAATGACATTTCTGAATATTGACACGGGACGTTATGAACAGTATTCTTATACAGATGGGACAATTTTTAAAGACAGACATGGCAGTCTGATTTCGGCTGCATCCATGGTACCGGGAAAAGTGGTTACTTTAACACTCCGGGATAAAGACCTGATATTAGAAAAGGTGGAGCAGTCGGCAGATGCATGGGAGATGGACGATATCGGAAAATTTTCCTATAATGAAGAAGATAAGATATTTACCATAGGAGACACAAAGTATTCTTATGATGAAGAATTACAAGTGTTTTCCGGAGATGCAGCCATAGAATTGTCCGCAGTTACCGGACAGGACACCTTAAGAATACAGGGAATTGACCGGAAAGTGCTGTCAGTGTCCGTTACAACAGGACATGGAGTCATCCAGCTTGTAAATACACAGGCATTAGAGGGCGGCTGGTTAAGCCTGAATCATAAGAATTATTATAAGATCACGGAGAATATGCAGTTAGAGGTGCCGGAAGGAACCTATGAATTAACCGTTGCCGGCAATGGCTACGGCGGTTCCACAGAGGTAGCTGTAACAAGAAATGAGCAGATTTCCGTGGATGTAGATTCCATAAAGGGTGAGGATCCGAAATATTGTACTTTAACCTTTGCGGTTGATGTTGCAGGCGCTTTGATGTATATTGATGGTAGTCAGGTTGATTATACACAGCCATTACAGCTGCAGTATGGCATCCATTCCATACAGATTACTGCAGATGGATATGACACCTGGTCGAAGCGGCTATATGTAAATTCGCCGGAAGCGCAGATAGAGATTGCGTTGTCAGGTGATGATACGGGCAGTACAGAGACAGAATCGACGGAAACTGCCGGAAATGAAGAGAACACAACCGTGGAGCATAAGCATTCCGACAGTACATCGAATTCCAGTGGAACTAACAGCTCCAGTGGAAGTTCATCCAGTGACTCTGATGCATATAGGAAGGCATTGAGTGAAATTATTGATACATTAACCAGTAACAATAATTCTTCGACAAGTACATTAAATCAGGTAGTTAACAGTCTTACGGATTAGTGAGAGAAATGAAAGGGCGAGACATCCGAAGGAGGCTGCCACTGGCAGGCTCTTTTGGTAAACAACATAAATGAAAAGTAGGAGGAAATCAGGAATGGGTTACAAGGAAACTTACGAAGCATGGCTTGAGGGAGCGTATTTTGATGAGGCAACCAAGGCTGAACTTCAGGCAATCAAAGACAATGACAAGGAAATTGAGGATCGTTTCTATAAAGATCTTGAGTTTGGTACAGCAGGATTACGTGGGGTAATCGGTGCCGGTACCAACCGTATGAACATCTATACTGTCCGCAAAGCAACACAGGGTCTTGCAAATTATATTTTAAAAGTAAATGCACAGGATAAGGGTGTGGCAATTGCCTTCGATTCCAGACATATGTCACCGGAATTTGCAGATGAATCCGCACTTTGCCTTGCAGCAAACGGAATCAAAGCATATGTATTTGAGTCATTAAGACCAACACCGGAATTATCTTATGCAGTCCGTAAATTAGGATGCACTGCCGGAATTAATATTACAGCAAGCCACAACCCGCCAGAATACAATGGATACAAGGTATACTGGGAGGACGGTGCACAGATTACACCACCTCATGATACCGGAATTATGGATGAAGTAAAGAAAGTAACTGATTACAGCACCGTTAAGACCATGTCCTTAGAGGATGCCAGGGCAGCAGGTCTTTATGAGACTATCGGCGCGGCAATCGATGATGCTTATATTGCAGAGCTTAAGAAGCTTGTGGTACATCAGGATGCCATTGATGCAGTAGGCAAAGACCTTAAGATTGTATACACACCATTACATGGAACAGGAAATATCCCGGTCCGCCGTGTGTTAAAAGAGCTTGGCTTTGAAAATGTATATGTTGTTCCAGAACAGGAACTTCCGGATGGAGATTTCCCAACCGTAAGTTATCCGAACCCGGAGGCAGAGGAAGCATTTGCATTGGGACTTGCACTGGGCAGGAAAGTAGATGCAGACTTAATCCTTGCAACTGACCCGGATGCAGACCGCCTCGGTGTATATGTAAAGGATTCTAAGACGGGAGAATATCATTCCTTAACCGGAAATATGTCCGGCTGCCTGATTGGTGATTATATCATCGGACAAAAGAAAGCAATCAACGGCTCCCTGCCGGCAGATGGTGCATTTATCAAATCCATCGTATCTACCAATATGGCAGATGCCATTGCAGAATACTATGGCATTCAGTTAATCGAAGTATTAACCGGATTCAAGTTTATCGGTGGCAAAATCTTAGAGTTCGAAAAGACCGGAAAAGGAACCTATCTCTTTGGTATGGAAGAAAGCTACGGCTGCCTGACCGGAACCTATGCAAGAGATAAGGATGCAGTGGTAGCATCTATGGCGTTGTGTGAGGCTGCTGCATATTACAAGACCAGGAATATGACTCTTTGGGATGCAATGCTTGCCATGTATGAAAAATATGGATACTATAAAGACCATGTTGAGTCTATTACATTAAAGGGAATCGAGGGTCTGGCTAAGATTCAGGAAATCATGGATACACTGCGCAGCGAAACTTTAACTGAAATCGGTGGCTATAAAGTTGAAAAAGTACGTGATTACAAGAAGGATACCATTACAGACCTTGCAACAGGGGCAGTAACAGCAACAGGACTTCCAAGCTCTAATGTACTTTACTATGAATTAAACGATGCTGCGTGGTTCTGTGTAAGACCATCCGGTACCGAGCCGAAAGTAAAATTCTACATTGGTGTGAAGGGTTCATCCATGGAAGAAGCAGAGCAGAAATATGAAGTCCTTGGAAAAGCAGTTTTGGACAAAATCAACAAAATGTTATAGACCAAATTGTATGCCTTAATTTACCGTATTTTCCTTGACAAATAAAGGAAAAACAAGTATAAATATATTCGTAGGTAATCTTGGAGAGTGTAGACCTCAAGAAGAATTATAAAATCCAGAGGAGGAATTTTAACATGAACAAAGCAGAATTAGTATCAGCTATGGCTGAAAAAACAGCTTTATCTAAAAAAGATGCAGAGGCAGCTTTAAAAGCTTTCACTGATATCGTAGCTGAAGAATTAAAAAAAGGTGAGAAAATCCAGTTAGTTGGATTCGGTACTTTCGAAGTATCTGAAAGAGCTGAAAGAACAGGAAGAAACCCACAGAGCGGTAAAGAGATGGTTATTCCAGCTTCTAAAGCACCTAAGTTCAAAGCAGGAAAAGCTTTAAAAGATTTAATCAATAAATAAGTTGATAAAATGATTCTGATTAGAGGTGTAACGAAAGTAGAAAACTGCTTTTGCTACACCTTTTTTTATTGAAATTCGAAGGAGAAAGAGATTTATTTTTTATTTTTTTAAAGTAAAGCATGTACAGGAAAGAATGCTGCGTGGAATCAGAATGCGTGGTAATTTCAGGGCTGCGTTTTTCTGGCAGAACCTGTCTTTCCGGTTGCTTTGACGGAATGCGGCGGTTGTCCGTCTGCTGCGGATACGACACTCACCAGTAAGGGCGGCTAGGCATTCTTTTAAAAAAATTGGCTGTTCCGGCAACCGGCGCAAAGTCGCATCCATGCTCCAATTGCGCCTCGCTGACACATCCCTGTGTCAGCGTTGCCAGTTGCTCCAAAGAATGCAAGCCGCCCTAACCGTCTCGTTCATGTATCCGCATGCAGACGAACAATCCACCGCATTTTGTCAAACATTGGAAAGACTGGTTTTATCAGAAAAGAAAAAACGCAGCCTTGCAATTACAACATTCTGATTTGGCAGGATTGTTTCCTGTACATGCTGTACTTGAAAGAAGGAAAAGATATCTGTTTTCCTTCGAATTTCAAAAAGAAAGAAGGTAAGCAAATGAGATTAGACAAATATTTAAAGGTAACCCGCCTGATTAAACGCAGAACCGTTGCCAACGAAGCCTGTGATGCCGGACGTGTCACCGTAAATGGCAAACCGGCGAAAGCATCCGTCAATGTAAAAGCAGGTGACATCATCGAAATCATGTTTGGCCAGAAGACGGTGAAAGTAGAAGTGGTTGCAATCGCAGATACCACCAAGAAAGAAGAGGCAGGAGAATTATTCCGCTATCTGTAAAAGAGTAAAAACGCATAAAAAGAGAAACAGTCTCATATATTTTGGAAAGGACTAACTTTCGGGTAAAGGAGTATGAGACTGAATGGAAGAATTGAAAACAGCAAAAGCACATAAAGTATTGCTGGCAAACCGGAAAAGTGCAAACTTCAGCGGAGTGCTGGATGTGCTTTCTTTTGATGTAAATGAAATTTTACTGGAAACAGAACAGGGAATGCTTCTGATAAAGGGAAATGACCTTCATGTAAACCGCCTGTCCTTAGAACAGGGGGAAGTGGATGTCACAGGAAGAATTGATGGCTTAACCTATTCGGATGTGGAAACCTATCACAAAGGTGGCGGAGAATCCTTCTTAGGCAGGTTGTTTAAATGATAGAAATCAGCCCGGAAATTTCCGGTGAAGCCTTAATGTTCCTCTTGTTCATGCTGGCGGGGATATTATTAATCTTAGCCTTTGACCTGTTTCGGATTCTGCGCAGGCTGATACCCCATAGAACCGGAGTGGTTGCAGTGGAGGATATGCTGTACTGCATCGGAAGCGCCATATTTATATTTATTATGCTCTGCCGGGAAAATGACGGAGCAATTCGAGGCTTTTGCATGCTGGGCATGAGCGTTGGGATGCTGTTATGCAATTATGCCATCAGTCCATGGCTGGTGAAGGGAATCGTAAAAGTATTTAAGAAACTGTTTCAAGTAGTGGGGAAACCATTGCGGGCAGTATTTCGCATAGTGGCAGTACCCTTACGTTTCCTGAAAGGGAAAATCAGAAGATTATTACGAAAATTACAAAAAACGTTGAAAAAAATCCGTAAAACCATTAGAATGGTATTATGTAAACTATAGATGAGGAAATGAGTATGACAAATAGTCGAAGAAAAAGAAAACAGAAACGAAACGGAAGAATCTGTATCTCTTTGATTGCGATAATGTTCTTAGTGATTATGTCAGTTCAGATTGTTAAGCTCTACCAGAAGGAGCAGGAGTATACTGCCAGAGAGAAGGCACTGACGGAATCTTTAGAAGATGAAACAGAACGTCAGAATCAGCTGGATAATTACGAAGAATATACCAAGAGTCAGGAATATATTGAAGACCAGGCAAAGAGCAAGCTGGGACTGACCCATGAAAATGAGATTATCTTCAAGGAAGACAAGAAGTAGAACAGCTTCGAGAACATAAAGACCATAGAAAAACTTAAAATAGACAAACCATTCCGCTTTTTGCCGAAAACTTTTTTGAAATGAGACAACGGTTTGACAAAGATTTCGGACAAACATTTCTATAATAGCTTCTGCTGTCACAAATGACAGGAGAAGGAGGAACAATGGAAATGAAGAAATTGAGAACGAAACAGGCGGTAATATGTTTTATAGGGGTAGCAGTGTGTAAATTAGGATTTGCAGGCTGCTACCCTTTTATCCCGGCATATTTTGCGGCAGCTTACCTGGAACGGGGCGGACGGCTGCTGCTGGGAATTGGAATGTTTCTTGGAATGGCATTTATGCTGCCGCTGACACTGATGACAAAATATGTAATGACACTGCTGGTAACCATAGTAATCATCAAGCTGGCAGAATGGGTAAATAAAGGCTGCTATACCTGGATAGCTGCCTTTGGCGCAGGCTGTTCGGCAACCTTATTATCCGTATTTGGAGAAATGTTAAACGTAAGAGATGGGATGCGGACGGAAATGGCGGTCTTAGAAGGAGTCTTTATATTTGCAGCCACCATGGTGTTAAGCCGTATCATACATAGCTTTCTGGAATTCACATTTGTGAATCAGCCAATACCGGAGATAAAGAGTAATGAAGAAGAAAAACTACTGACCTATGCAAAGTCCTTTCAAAGCCTTTCAGATATATTCGGGCGGATGAATGTGGAACATACCAGTTTCTCGGCAGAGGAAATGGGCAGGATGCAAAATGAGATAACCGGGAAAATGTGTGTTTCCTGCGACCAGTGTGCTCTTTGCTGGGAAAAGGATGACAGCCCCATGTACGGCTATTTGTCGTCACTGCTGCAATCTATCCGGGAGGCGGGAAAGACAAACCGCGATATTGAAAAGAAAATGGAAGAATATTGCCCCTATATGCAGGAAATGACGGCGGAGGCTCTTCGGATATTTGAAAAAGCTTCTTTAAATATGGCGTGGTACAACCGGCTGGTAGAAAACCGTGAGGTCATAGCCGAGCAGCTGGATGCCATGGCATATATCATGGAGGATTGTGCAAAGAAGCAGAAAAATATTACAGAAGAGTGCCGGGCAAATCTGCAGGACATAGCTTACCGGGCAAGAGAGCGGGGCATAAAAGTGATTGATGAACAACTCTGGGAAAAGGAAAACGGCCGCTGGCAGCTTGTGATGAAAGTCATGGTAAAAGATGGCTGTGTCACTACGAGAGAACTGACAAAGGCAGTAGCCGGAGCACTGAACCGGCGCATGATTCCGGAGAAGGATACCAAGACGCTGATTGGAAAAGGCGTCAACCTCTATACCTATGAAGAAGAGCCGCGGTTTCAGGCAATTTATGGCGTAGCCCGGATGGTAAAGGATGGAGCAGCAGTTTCCGGGGATAACTTTTCCTTTTTGGAGCCGGAAAGTGGAAAAATGGTCATGTGCTTATCGGATGGCATGGGTTCTGGAAGTCTTGCCTGCAAGGAAAGTGAAATGGTTATTGAACTGGTGGAAAAATTCCTGGAGGCGGGATTTGATGTGGAAACGGCAGTCCGCATGATGAATTCTGCCATGGTGATGAAAGGGCAGGAGGATTTATTTTCCACGGTGGATATCAGTGAACTGGATTTATATGACGGAACCTGCCACTTTTATAAAATCGGAGCGGCGGCAACCTTTATCCGGAGAAATGGCATAGTGGAATGTCTTATTTCCACCAGTCTTCCGGTGGGCGTGTCTTATAAACTGGATATGGAAAAAAGCGAAAAGGACTTATATAACGGAGATTTCCTTGTCATGGTATCAGATGGTGTGCTAGAATATTTACATGTGCCGAATCCGGAAGAAACCATGCAGGAAATTATAGAAAGCATTGAGACCAATAATGCAACAATTCTTGCAAAGCGCATTTTAGAGCGGGTGTTACTTTTTACCGGAGGAAAGGCAGCAGACGATATGACGGTGCTTGCTACCGCAATTTGGGAGAAATAATATGATTCCTGGTGTAGAATCTTTTCTGGAACAATATCATATGATTGAGCAGTCGGATGTAGTGGTTGCCGGAGTGTCCGGTGGTGCAGATTCCGTATGCCTGCTGCTGCATCTACTTGAATTGAAAGAAAAACTTTCCTTTACGCTGGCAGCAGTCCATGTGCAGCATGGCATCCGGGGCGAAGAAAGCCTTCAGGATGCAGCGTTTGTAGAGGAATTTTGCAGGCGGTATCAGGTGCAGCTATTCCGCTATGATTATGATGTGCCGGAATATGCAAAGCAGCATGGATATTCGGAAGAAGAGGCGGGAAGAAATTTACGATACGAAAGTTTTCATAAAGCGTTAGAAGAATTGGGTGCGCCGGAAGGGAAAATTGCAGTTGCCCATAACCGTAATGATCTGGCAGAGACCATGCTCTGGAATATGATCCGGGGCAGCGGCATGCGTGGCATGGCTGGAATTCCGCCGGTGAGAGATGGCATCATCCGTCCGCTTCTTCATACGGCAAGGGTGGAAATCGAAAATTATTTAAAAGAAAAAGGTGAAAGCTACTGTACGGATGCTACCAATGCATCTTTGGATTATACCAGAAACCGGATCCGTAATCAGGTGCTTCCGGTGTTGGAGAAACTGAATGCCGGAGTTTATGCCCATATGGAACAGCTTGGGGATGACATCCGGAAGACGCAGGAATATCTGTCTGCTGTAATAGAAGAAAAAAAGGCACAATATGTAGAAAAAGATTTCCGAAAGACGCAGGCTTTCCTGATATCGGAGGAGCTTTTAAAAGAACCGGAAATCCTGTATACAGGCATTATAAAGGAGTGTATCTGTGAGACGGCCGCAAGCAGTAAAGATATTACAAGAACCCATGTAGAACTGGTACAGAAACTTTTTGCCATGCAGACGGGAAGAAGCGTGAACCTGCCTTATCAGGTGGTGGCAGAGCGGACTTATGGCGGTGTGCGTCTGCAAAAGTGTGAAAAACAACCGGAGCATAAAATTACAGAACCGGTAGGAATGCTATCCAGTCAGTCTTCCAGTCAGCCGGTCGGACGACAAAGCGGTCAGCCATCCGGTTGTTGTGGGATGTTAATAGAAGAACATCCGGGTTTTACCTGTCGGATTTATAAACGGGAAGAGTTACCGGAAGGAATTTCTAAAAAAAAGTATACGAAATGGCTGGATTATGATAAAATAAAAAATAGTCTTTTGATTCGGAACAGACAGCCGGGCGATTATTTTGTGCTGGATGAGACGGGCAGAACACAGAAGCTGAAGCAGTATTTTGTAAATGAGAAAATTTTAAAAGAGCAGCGGGACACGATTCCGTTGGTGGCAGACGGTGCTCATATCCTGTGGATTGTGGGATACCGGATCAGTGCATATTACAAAGTAAGCAGTACAACGAAGACAATTTTGGAAATACAATATCATGGAGGAAGAGAAGACAATGAGTGAGCAGATTCGTGTATTACTCTCAGAGGAAGAACTTGATCGTAAAATTGCTGAATTAGGAGAAAGAATTAGCAAGGATTATGAAGGTGAAAGCGTTCATTTAATCTGCATACTGAAGGGAAGTATATTCTTTACCTGTGAACTGGCAAAGCGTATTACCGTGCCGGTAACAATTGATTTTATGTGCGTTTCCAGTTATGGCGCGTCAACCGTGTCCAGTGGAAAAATCACCATAAAGAAAGATTTGGAAGAATCTATTGAAGGTAGAAATGTAATTGTCATTGAAGACATTATTGATACAGGAAGAACACTGCGTTATCTGCTGGATGATTTATCCGCCAGAGGACCGAAGAGCTTAAAATTGTGTGCAATGTTAGATAAACCGGATCGCAGGATAACAGACGTTGCGGTAGATTATACCGGTTTTGAAATTCCGGATGAATTTGTAGTAGGATATGGTCTTGATTATGACCAGCGCTATCGCAATCTGCCATACATTGGCATTCTTGATTTGGGATAGGAAGGAGTTTGCGTGAAGAAATCATATAGAGGATGGGGCTTTTATATCAGTCTGATTGTAGTTGTGGTTTTGGTCTGGTTCTTACTGGACGGACAGCATCTGAATCAGGATGACTATAATTATGCCCAGTTTAAACAGGAACTGGCTGATGATGAGATTAAATCTGTAGAAGTGCAGCCAAACAGAGTTTATCCAACCGGAAGACTGGATATTGTCAAAACGGATAAGTCAGAAGAGACCTTATATGTGCTGGATGTCAGTGAGGCTCAATCGCTGATGGATAAGGAAAAATTTACTTCTTATGTGGTGAATGATATTCCGGCAGAAAACTGGCTGATGAATTTATTGCCGCTCTTACTTGTGTTTGGAGCAATGTTTATTCTGTTTATGATTGTTATGAACAATCAGGCGGCAGGCGGTGGTGGTGGCAGCAAGATGATGAATTTTGGAAAAAGCCGGGCAAAGATGACCACCGATGAGAACCGCAATGTAACCTTTGAAAATGTGGCAGGACTGCGGGAAGAAAAAGAAGAATTAGAAGAAATCGTAGATTTTTTAAAAGAGCCGAGAAAGTATACCAGACTGGGAGCGAGAATCCCGAAGGGAGTTCTTCTGGTGGGACCTCCCGGAACCGGTAAGACTCTGCTTGCCAAGGCAGTTGCCGGAGAAGCAGGCGTTCCGTTCTTTAGTATTTCCGGTTCTGATTTCGTAGAAATGTTTGTTGGTGTCGGCGCATCCCGTGTACGTGATCTTTTTGAAGATGCCAAGAAAAATGCACCATGTATCGTATTTATCGACGAGATTGATGCAGTGGCAAGAAGAAGAGGAACCGGTATGGGCGGCGGGCATGATGAACGGGAGCAGACCTTGAACCAGCTTCTGGTAGAGATGGACGGATTTGGTGTCAACGAAGGAATTATCGTAATGGCAGCAACCAACCGTGTTGATATCTTAGACCCTGCAATTATGCGTCCGGGCAGATTTGACCGTAAGGTACATGTGGGGCGTCCGGATATTGGTGGAAGAGAAGAAATCTTAAAGGTACATGCAAAGAATAAACCCCTGGCAGAGGATGTGGATTTGAAACAGATTGCACAGACTACAGCAGGTTTTACCGGAGCAGACCTGGAGAATCTTTTAAATGAGGCGGCAATTGTTGCAGCCAAAGAAAACAGAAGTTATATTATCCAGAAAGATATTAAGGAATCCTTCTTGAAAGTAGGTGTCGGTCCGGAGAAGAAGAGCCGGATTATTACCGAGAAAGAAAAGAAGATTACCGCATATCACGAATCGGGTCATGCGATTTTATTCCATGTACTTCCAGATGTGGGACCGGTATATACCGTATCCATTATCCCAACCGGTGGTGGAGCAGCAGGCTATACGATGCCATTGCCGGAGCGTGATGAAATGTTTGATACCAAGGGAAGAATGCTGCAGCAGATAATTGTTTCCTTAGGTGGACGTGTGGCAGAAGAGTTGATTTTTGATGATATCACAACCGGAGCTTCACAGGATATCAAGCAGGCAACCGAGCTTGCCAAAGCAATGGTAACGAAATATGGATTTTCTGAAAATGTCGGACTGATTAATTATAACAATGATGATGACGAAGTGTTTATCGGAAGAGACCTTGCACATACCAGAGGCTATGGCGAGGGTGTGGCATCCAAAATTGATGAAGAAGTAAAACGTATCATTGACGAATGCTATGCCAAAGCAAGGGCAATCATTCAGGAAAATAGTGATGTACTCCATAAATCAGCAGACCTTCTTTTGGAAAAAGAAAAGATTGGAAGAGATGAATTTGAAGCATTATTCCAGAGCGGAGCTGATGTTGTAACTGAGACAACGGAGGAATAGAACACAAATAGAAAGTTTTTTCGAAAATGGGAAAAAGGTACTATATAAAGTATACAAAAAGTAGGCACAACTTTTGTGAAGTTTGTGCACACTTTAAACGGGAGAGGTGATACTATAATTAACGTAAAAACCCCCCAATACATTATATATATAGTTTTTACTACACCCCATAGTAAAAATACCTTCTCCTTAAAAGGGCAGCCGATCGGTGGCTGTCTTTTTTTTACGCGAGTAATGAGGAAAAGAGCAGAAAAATGGTCAGACCAAAATAGAAGCCTAAAAAAGCCATTCTTTTGTGCAAAAAATAAGTGGTATTTTCGCCATGAAATTTATGAACTATACAGATTGAATAAAAGGAATGTGAATTTTTTTGGAAGTTTGTGCACACTTTTGAATGGGAAAATGGTACTATAATTAACGTAAAAACCCCCCAATACATTATATAATTTTTGCTACACCCCATAGTAAAAATACCTTCTCCTAAAAGGACGACCGTGCGAAAGGTCGTCTTTTTTTTACGCGAGTAATGAGGAAAAGTGACAGGCGAGGAAAAGAAACCAAGCTTGCTTGAGTTTCTTTTTTACAGCTTGGAACTTTGACGAATACCGCGATAGCGAGGGAACTTGTTCCCGAGCCTATCGCGGAAGTGAGGGAGTTTTTCCCTCACTTATCTCGCATAGAAAACTCCCATCCCTCAAACAGTGGACATCGGTCCTAAAACTGCCTATAATGAATCTTAAGAAAAGAATATTTCGATAAAGCTGATACATAGATGGGAGATACAACATGATAAAGGCAGCATTTTGCGATGATGACGATACGGTTTTAAAAGAACTGCAGAGCTTACTGGAGGAGTATCGCAGGGAGCGTGATTACAGAATAGATGCAAAAGTCTATCACAGTCCGCTGGATTTACTGAATGAAATGGAAAAAGGAACCCGCTTTGACATTTTGTTTTTGGATATTTTAATGCCGGGGGTAGATGGAATCCAAACGGCATCCGAGATTCGGAAGTTTGATAATAATATCAAAATTATTTTTCTTACTTCTTCGGTGGAGTTTGCGGTGCAGTCTTATGAGGTGAAAGCATATTATTACCAGTTGAAGCCGATTGAAAAGGGCGGATTCTATCATCTGCTGGATTCTGTGTTAGAACAGATGGATAAAGAGCATGGCAGCAGTATTGTACTGCGCTGTAAGACGGGAATTGCCCGGATTGAGTTAAAGCAGCTGGAATACTGTGAAGTGATTCACAGAACCTTATTGATACATCTGGCCGATGGGATGGTATATGAATGTAGCGGCAGCCTGGATGAACTGGGCCGGCAGCTTATGCCTTATGGAACTTTTATACGTCCACATCGTTCATATCTTGTGAATCTGGAATATATAAAGAATCTTTCTTATCGTACCATTACGATGTCAAGCCTTGTGGAAATTCCTGTTCCAAGAGGAAAATACAATGAAATAAAGAGTGCATTTCTGAAAAATGCATTTGAAGATGGGCAGGTGACGTTATGAGCCTTTGGATGTCCCTTCTTAACAATGTGGCAGTCAGTGTTTTTGGAAGTGTGCTGGCGGCGTCCTTCTGTGATGCACTGGACCGGCGGAAAAACCGGATCATATTCTGGATATGCATCGCACTGATTCCGATTGCACAGGGGATTATTTACTATGTATGGGATGATGGCTTTTTGAGGCAGATTTATCCGCTGCTGGTACATGTTCCGTTGATTTTACTGTTATGTGGACTGACCGGTAAATTGCTATGGCCATTTTTCTCTGTGATGGCAGCCTACCTTTGCTGCCAGTTACGACGCTGGCTGGCACTTCTTGCAGTAGAAATTTTGGGTGGAGGAGTATTGATGCTGGATGTGGTGGAATTATTGATTACGCTGCCACTACTGTTTGGACTGATGCACTTTATGACGCCGGCAGTCCGCTATATTTCTGGTTATTCCAGAAAAATGCAGTGCCAGTTTGGTGTGATACCGGTGCTGTATTATGTATTTGATTATCTGACAAGGGTGTACACAGATCTTTTGTCCAGTGGGGCTCCGGTTGTTGTGGAATTTATGCCGTTTATCTGTTGCGGGGCATATCTTGTGTTCTTGTTGTATAACTTTACAAAAGGGCAGGAAGAAAACCGGATGAAGGAGATTCAGAAAAGCCTTGATATGCAGGTAGCACAGTCCATGCGTGAAATAACGGCGTTGCGGGAGTCGCAGAATCTGGCCAGCCGTTACCGCCATGACCTGCGTCATCATTTACAATATCTATATGCCTGTTTGGAGAACCATCAGATACAGAAGGCAGAGGATTATATATCTGATATCTGTAATGAGCTGGAACAGCAGAAGGTGATACAGTATTGTGAAAACGAAGCTGCGAATCTGATTTTGTCATCCTTTGCAGGAAGGGCAGAAGCGGAAGGAATTGTGATGAAAGTGGAAGGCGGCATGAAAGCGAAGACGGTGATAAGTGATACTGACTTGTGTGTGCTATTGTCTAATGCCCTGGAAAATGCCATCCATGCCTGCAGGGAAGTACAAAAAGAGGGAAAAGAAGCCAGAATAGAAGTACAGATTTATGAAAAACAGCAGCAGGTATTTTTACAGATAAAAAACTCCTGTGCCGGAGCACCAATCTTCGAAAACGGAGTCCCGGTTTCAAAGAAAAAAGGACATGGTATCGGAACCCGGAGTATCTGTGCCATTGTGGAACGCTATGGAGGTGTATATACATTTTCATTGGAAAAAGAGTATTTTGTACTCCGTCTGAATCTGTCGGAAAAGAATGTCGATTCAGTACATTTTACTGCCGTTTGAGACGTGAATCTCCTGCTGGATAAGAAAGAATGGTAAAATATATCTAAGTCGAGGATGACACACAAAAGACAGGAGGAAGATAAAAATGAAGAAAATAATTTCATGTTTAGTGGTATTAACTATGTGCATTTCACTGGCTGCCTGCGGGGGAACGGATAAACAGGCTGCAATTGATGCATTCAATAAAGCAAGCACATCATTCAATGAAGTAGCGAATGCCATCAATGCGAATCCGGATGCATACGACCAGGATGTGATTGATACCATGGTTGAAATGGCAGATGTCTTACAGCAGCACAAAGAGCTGTTAGAGGGAGACACTGAAATTGAAGAAGACAAATTAAATGAAATGATTGAATGGTATGGTACCGTAGAAGAATGGGTATCAGACGTAAAGGCGGAGTTAGGTATATAATAGATTTCATAGAGTTACTTCTTTAAAGAGGGGACGGATACGGAAAATGTATCCGTCCTTTTCTGGTTGTAATCTTTGGAACTTTCGTATATTATAGTAATAAAAATAATTATTTAGAAACGAGAGGCTTGTTGTAAGATGATGAAGAAACAGCAATCGATTTATGAATTGAACAGAATTCAGCAGTATATTATGCAGATGCGCCCGATTCTTAGAAAACGCGCACTCTTTTCTGATGGAACAGAAGATTATCGTAGTCCGGCAGAACCCAAAGTCGGAGAGCTGGTGACCATTCGTTTTCGTACAGCAAGAGATAATGTAGATGCAGTCTGGCTTTGTACAGAACAGAAAAAATATTTTATGGAAAAGACCGAGTCAGAGGGGCTCTTTGATTATTATTCCGTAGAAATCCGTATGACAGAGGAGCATTTCTACTATTACTTTGAAATTGAGACGGGAATGCTTCACTGTATCTTTGACCGCTATGGCGTGAATCAGACACCAAGACCGCAGTATAATTTTGAAATTGTACCGGGTTTTTCCACGCCGGACTGGGCAAAAGGGGCGGTTATGTATCAGATTTTAACAGACCGTTTTTACAATGGAGACACTTCCAACGACCCGTTGACGGATGAATATTTCTATATCCGTGCTACCAGTCAGAAGGTAGATAACTGGGAGAAATGCCCGGAGAATTTTTCGGTAGCAGAATTTTATGGCGGAGATTTAGAGGGCGTGAGAAAGAAAATGGATTATCTCACAGAACTTGGAATAGAGGTGATATACTTCAATCCACTGTTCGTTTCTCCGTCCAATCATAAGTATGATATTCAGGATTACGATTATATTGACCCGCATTACGGCAAAATAGTGGTGGATGAGGGAGAACTTTTACAACCGGGTGACCGCAATAACCAGCATGCCAGCCGCTATATCACCCGCGTGACGGATAAACGGAATTTGGAGGCAAGCAATGAACTTTTTGCAACGCTGGTAAAGGAAGCGCACCAGAGGGGCATCCGCGTCATCCTGGATGGAGTGTTTAATCATTGCGGTTCCTTTAATAAATGGCTGGATCGTGAAAAAATCTACCGTAGTGAAGCAGGCTATGAACCGGGAGCCTATATCAGCAAGGACAGTCCGTACAATGACTTTTTCCAGTTCCATGATCAAAATGCGTGGCCGGATAACGGAAGTTACGATGGCTGGTGGGGACATGATACATTGCCGAAGCTTAATTACGAAGATTCAGATACATTGCATGATTATATTCTGCATGTGGCTGCAAAATGGGTTTCTCCACCTTATAATGCCGATGGCTGGAGACTGGATGTTGCGGCAGATCTGGGACACAGTCCGGAATATAACCATCAGTTCTGGAGAGAATTCCGTGATGCCGTAAAGAAAGCCAACCCACAGGCAGTGATTTTGGCAGAACATTACGGCGACCCGAGAGACTGGCTGGGTGGAGACCAGTGGGATACAGTTATGAACTATGATGCTTTTATGGAGCCGGTGACATGGTTCCTTACCGGAATGGAGAAACACAGTGATGATTTTAAACCGGAAAATATAGGAAAGTTTGAGAACTTTAAAGGCGCTATGAAGCATTATATGGCAAGCTTTTTGACACCATCGCTGCAGTGCTCCATGAATGAACTTTCCAACCATGACCATTCCAGATTTTTAACCAGAACCAATCATAAAGTAGGTAGAGTGGAACACCTTGGAACAAAAGCGGCAGAAGAGGGCGTAAATACAGCGGTTCTACGGGAGGCGGTTGTTATTCAGATGACCTGGCCGGGAGCACCTACCGTTTATTACGGTGATGAAGCCGGACTATGTGGATTTACAGATCCGGATAACCGCAGAACTTATCCGTGGGGCCGGGAAGATAAAGAACTGATTCGTTTCCATCGTGATATCATCAGAATTCATAAAGAAAACCCGGCACTTCGTACCGGAAGTGTGAAATTTTTAAATGGTGAGGATAATCTTCTCTGCTATGGAAGATTTAACCGGGAACAGCAGTTTGTCATTATTGTAAATAATGATGAAAATATCCGGCACATTGATTTGTCTGTATGGGCAGTGGGGCTTCCGAAGTATGGAACTTTAGAACAGATACTTTTTACCAGTGAAAATGGATACTCCATTTCTTCTGTCAGCTATGACATCGACAATGGAAGATTGGATATTACATTGCCAAAGCATGCAGCTGTCATTCTGAAAGGAAAGAATCCGGAAGAATAAAAAATGCAAAAAATGCATAAAACGCCTTGCACACAGCAGGGCGTTATGCTATAATCTATATTCGTCAGGACAATTAATGACTGATAAATGGGCAGATTCCCGAGTGGCCAAAGGGGACAGACTGTAAATCTGCTGCAAATTGCTTCGGTGGTTCGAATCCACCTCTGCCCATTCTCGTTGTGGTTATGCAATGAGAATTTTTTTATGTAACCATAAAAAGATGCTTGCCCGCGTGGCGGAACTGGCAGACGCGCAGGACTTAAAATCCTGTTGTGGTGACACAGTACCGGTTCGATTCCGGTCGCGGGCATTAAAAAAGGAAACGGTCGTTTTCTTTTTTTTTATGCCGGAAATCCGCAAAGCACATTTCCATTGTTGTGATGTTCCCTTTGTGAATAGTCCTATTCTTCTTCTGCCTCTTCTTCTCTCTCTGCACATGGAGCAGTAGAAGCTCTTGTAATAAGCTGCGGACGCAGTAAAGTCATGCTGACGGAGACATGATTAATAAGGTTACTCAGAGCAGCATATCCACATTTGCCGAGCTCGGTTCTTTCCTGACGGACTGTAGTCAGTGGCGGCTCTAAGAAAGAAGAAATCGGCAGGTCGTCAAAACCAACCACACTGATATCATCCGGAACAGAAAAACCTCGAAGCCGGCATTCTGTAATGACTCCGGAAGCAATCAGGTCATTACCACAGAGAATTGCTGTTGCTCCGGCAGCAAGAAAATTCGGTACATGATATTTTGCACTGTCTGCAACATAGTAGCCATGTGCAACCATATCTTCTTCTACTGGAAGATTGTGGGATTTCATGGCATCTAAATATGCCTGATAGCGTTTCTCACTGACCATGGAATAGAGAGAACCGTTGAGAAAAGCAATCTTTTTGTGACCAAGCTGATAGAGATGGTCGACTGCAGATTCAATTCCTTCAGAGTTATCTGTTCCTACATAGCACACATGTGGATTCTTCTTAATATAATTATCGAAAAGAACGGTCGGAATGGAGGTGAAGGCAAGCTGCCGCATCCAGTCATCATGGAGAGCAAAGCCTACCAGGAACCCGCCGGAATAACCGTTCTTTAACATGTAAGTATCATATTTTTCAGTCATCTGGAAAGCCGGAGTAACCGGAATTACACTGACGGACCAGCCATCCCGGAAAGCAGCCTGACGGAAACCCAGGATGATTTCGTATCCGAACTGGTTGGCTGTTTCATAGTCCATATTTTCTATAAAAAGGCAAAGCTTCTTGTTTTCGTCCTTTTTCATCTTCTTGGACTGATATCCCATTTCTACAGCGGTATCAAGAACCATCTGCCGTAAATCTTCACTGATATCACTGGCACCGTTTAATCCTTTGGAAACAGTGCTGACGGAAATACCGAGCCGGTTGGCAATATCTTTAATTGTGACCATAACAAGCCTCCATAAATCTGGTATATTTTAAGTAAAATCATATCAAAAACCTCTTATATTCTGTATTATATAGAATTTGCATGACAGGTGCAAGTACTGCAAAATATTATTTTTCGAAAAAAACAGGGTTTTAAATAGCAATATAACCAAAAAAACAATGCGAATTCCGTTAAAAACGGCAAAAATGATGCTAAAAGGACTGTTTTGTTTGACAAAGTTGTTAAAAAGACGTAAAATAACCTCAGATACGAAAATTAACGAAAAGCAAAAAACAAAAACCGATGTGGGGGAAAAACATTGGAGGCAAAGAGACTAACCAGAGGAGCAGGAATCCTGATGGCAATAACAAGTCTTCCATCTGATTATGGAATCGGAACTCTGGGTGATGCAGCTTTCAATTTCGTAGACTTACTTGTAGACCTGAAACAAAGATACTGGCAGATACTTCCGATTGGACCAACCAGTTTTGGAGACAGCCCGTATCAGTCAATATCAGCATTTGCAGGAAATCCGTATTTGATAGATTTAGATGACCTGGTTCGCGACGGTCTGCTTATGGAAAGCGAGATTCGAAGCTATAACTGGGGTGCAGATGAGAAAGATGTTGATTATGCCAATCTTTTTGAAAACCGTTTTCAGATATTAAAGAAAGCATTTGAACGGTTTGATACCGCAAAGCCTTCTTTCCGGAAGTTTGAAGAAGACAATGATTGCTGGCTGGCTGATTATGCATTGTTCATGGCAGTCAAAGGAAAAGAAAATAACCGGGAATGGATGGCATGGGAACCGGGAATCAGAAATCGTACACCGGAGGCATTACAGGAATACACAGAATTACTAAAAGAAGAGATCCTGTTTTGGAAATTCTGCCAGTATAAATTTTATGAACAGTGGAAATTCTTAAAACAGTACGCAAATACAAGAGGAATACAGATTATTGGGGACATACCGCTGTATATGGCAATGGACAGTGCCGATGTGTGGGCAGACCGGAAACTCTTCTTATTAGAAGAAGACGGAAGCCAGCAGTATGTAGCAGGCAGCCCGCCGGATAATTTTTCAGAAGAAGGTCAGAAATGGGGCAATCCCGTATATGACTACTCTTATATGGAAGAGTACCGGTTTGACTGGTGGAGACACCGGATTGAGAAAAACGCAGCGTTATATGATGTAATCCGGATTGACCACTTCCTTGGAGTTGTAAGGTACTATACGATTCCGTTTCGGGAAAAGGATTGCTGCAATGGGAAATGGAACAAGGGTCCTGGAAAGAAATTGACAGATGTGATGGAAGAAAGTGCCGGTGACTGCAGAATCATAGCAGACAATGCCGGAAGTGCCATCGCCGGAAGCAGAAAGCTTCTTGCAAGAATTGGATGGCCTGGAAGTAAAATCCTGATGTTTGCATTTGATGGAAATACAGGAAATGAAAATCTTCCACATAACTTTGAAGAAAATAACATAGTGGTATATACCGGAACACATGATAATGATACTGTTGTTGGTTATTTCCGGGATAAGACAGAATATGAACTGGCTTACCTCTATGAATATTTGAATATCGGCTCGAAGGAAGAAATTCCGGACGCCTTAATCCGTCTGGCTTATTCAAGCATAGCGGATGTGGTAATTATTCCAATGCAGGATATTTTACAGCTTGGCAATGAAGCCAGAATGAATCAGCCATCCACAGTCGGACAGAACTGGAAATGGCGGGTGGGAAAAGATACTCTGAGTGAAGAACGAAGAGCGTGGATCCGCACCATTGCGGCAGTATACCGCAGATAATTTCTATATGATATAGAACGGATTACCGTTTTATATAAATGCTTAATCGAAATCACATTTTTAAGGAGGAAGAAAATGAAAAAGAAAGCATTATCATTATTTCTTGTAACAGCTATGGCAGTATCCATGGTAGGATGCGGTAGCAAAGACGCAGACAAGAACACAGAAAAGAAAGATACTGAAGCAGCAGTAGAAACAGAAAAACCAGCTGCAGCAGAAGATGAAGCTTGGGAGGGTGACTTAACAGTATGGAGCCCACAGGAAGATCAGGATACAAACTGGCTTCAGGATCAGTGTGAAGCATTTGCAGCTGAGCATCCAAACTGGAAAATCAACTTCAATTATGGTGTATGTGCAGAGGGTGAAGCAAAAGACAACGTAACAAAAGACGTTGAAGCAGCAGCAGACGTTTACATGCTTGCTAACGATAACATCCCGGATCTGGTATCTGCAGGCGCATTATCAGAGCTTGGTGGAGATTATCTTGGATATGTAACATCTACAAACTCTGATTCTATTCTTGCATCTGTTACATACAACGATTCAGTAGTAGCATTCCCATTTACCTCTAATACATGGTTCATGTACTATGATAAGAGCGTATTCTCAGAGGATGACGTAAAGAACTTTGATACAATGTTAGAGAAAGCTGGAGAAGCTGGAAAGAAAGTTTCTTTCAAATTAACTGATTCCTGGTATATTCAGGCATTCTATGTAGCTAACGGATGTACATTATTCGGTGATGGAACTGATACAGATGCTGGTATCGACTTCGGTGGAGACAAAGCAGCAGCAGTTACAGAGTACTTAGTAGACTTAGCAGCAAATCCTAACTTCTTAGTAGATGCTGACGGATCTGGTCTTGCTGGATTAGGCGACAGTGTAGCAGCAGTATTCTCCGGAACATGGGATGCTGATGCAGTTAAAGAAAAACTTGGTGACAACATGGGTGTTGCAGCTCTTCCTACCGTTACAATCGACGGAAAAGAAGGCCAGATGAAATCCTTCATCGGATCTAAAGCAATCGGTGTTAACCCTAATGCTGAGAACCAGCAGGTAGCTATGTCTCTTGCAGCTTACTTAGCAGGTGAGAAGGCTCAGACAGCTCATTATGAAATGAGAAACATCCTTCCTTCAAACATCAACATCTCTTTAGCTGACGATCCAATCGCAACAGCAGTTACAAATGTTATGACAGATACATCTATCATGCAGCCATTATGTAAAGAAATGGGTAACTACTGGTCACCAGCAGAGAATATGGGTAAAAATATCCAGTCTGGCGAAGTAACAAAAGACAACGCTGCTGAGAAGACAGAAGAAATGAACACAACTATGAATACAGACGTTGCTGAATAAGCAGAAGATGTAATTGGAAGTTCATTATAAGAATTCCTAAAAAAGCGGTTTGAAAAAGAACCGGGGACTCCAGGATACCGGAAACGGTACCCTGGATGTCTTACTATAGAGAGTATAGGAGGCCCATAGCGTGAAGAAGGCTGCTACGAAAAAGAAAAAAGTAAAAGAGTTTCAGACACCATATACCGTTACTGGTGCGTTAGTTAAGGGAAATGTAATTACTAAGCTCTCCATGTTAATCATGGGCTTGGGCAATATTGCACATAAACAGATTGTAAAAGGTCTTATGTTTTTGGCAATTGAGGTTGTGTATCTTTATTACATGATTTCTTATGGATTCTATGCAGTTTCCATGCTGCCATCACTTGGATGGAGAGAGCAGGAAAAGGTATGGAATGATGCAAAGAGTATTTATGAATATCAGGCTGGTGATAATTCACAGCTTATCTTACTTTATGGAGTTGCAACATTATATCTTACCTTCATGTTTATCATTGTATGGAGGGAAGCAGTAAAAAGTTCATATAAATCAGAACTGCTGGCAAAAGCAGGTAAGCATTTAAACACATTTAAAGAAGACTTCAAGAGTTTGTTTGATCAAAATTTACATAAATTGCTGTTGGCACTCCCACTGACGGGAATTTTGCTCTTTACTGTTCTTCCATTGATTTACAATATTACAATGGCATTTACCAACTACAGTACGTCTGGAGAACACTTAGTGTTATTCGACTGGGTTGGATTTGCTACCTTTAAGAAAATATTGAATGTTGGAGACAGTATTGGAAAACAGTTCTATTCCGTATTAGGATGGACCCTGATCTGGGCTGTGTTTGCAACAGCATTAAACTATATTTTTGGTATGATTCTTGCAATCATTATCAACCGGAAAGAAACAAGGGCAAAGGGATTCTGGAGATTCTGCTTTGTATTATCTATCGCAGTACCACAGTTCGTTTCCCTTCTGATTATGAGAAGTATGTTACAGCCAACCGGTATTGTTAACACGCTGCTTATGAAATATGGTATTATCGACACTGCATTGCCATTCTTTACCAAGGCAATCTGGGCGAGAGTTACCGTTATTGTAATCAACCTGTGGGTAGGTATTCCATATACGATTCTTCAGGTAACCGGTATTTTACAGAACATTCCGGCTGAGTTATACGAAGCAGCAAAGATTGACGGTGCTAACGCTGTCCAGACTTTCTTCAAAATTACTCTGCCATATATGTTATTCGTAATGACACCGTACTTAATTACGCAGTTTACAGGAAACATCAACAACTTCAATGTTATTTACCTTCTGTCCGGAGGAAATCCTACGCCGGTGGATGCAACCGCAGGAAAGACAGACCTTCTGGTTACCTGGTTGTATAAGTTGACTGTTGATAAGAAATATTATAACCTGGGTGCCGTTATTGGTATTATGACATTCGTGGTATTGGCTATTGTTGCCCTGGTTACTTATCGAAATACCACATCCTACAAAGATGAGGAGGGATTCATGTAATGAGTAAGCAGAAAACAGCCACATCTGGCGCAAAAGTACGTAAAACACTTGTAAATGTTTTGGTTCATATATTTCTTGCAGTATTAGCATTTATCTGGGTACTTCCGGTATTCTGGGTAGTACTTACAAGCTTCCGTGCGGAGAAAGGTTCTTATGTTGAGACCTTCTTCCCGAAGAGTTATACTTTTGACAATTATATTAAAATATTTACAGATACAAGTATCCTGAACTTCCCTAAGATGTTCATGAATACACTGATTATTGCAATCTTTACCTGTATCATTTCAACCATCTTTGTACTTTCAGTTTCATACTGTATGTCAAGAATGCGTTTTAAAATGAGAAAACCGTTTATGAATATTGCAATGATTTTAGGTCTGTTCCCATCCTTCATGTCCATGATTGCGGTATACTTTATCTTAAAGGCACTGGGATTATCCGAAGGATCCATGATTCGTATTGCGTTGATTATTGTATTCTCCGCAGGTAGTGGTGTTGGATTCTATGTAGCAAAGGGATTCTTTGATACCATTCCAAAGTCCTTAGATGAGGCAGCAATCATCGATGGAGCAAGCAGATGGCAGGTATTTACTAAGATTACCATTCCGCTTAGTAAACCAATTATTGTATATACCATCCTGACTTCCTTCATGGGACCATGGATTGACTTCGTATTTGCAAAGGTTATCTGTGGTGCAAATGCAGACCAGTTTACCGTATCTATCGGTTTATGGAAGATGTTAGAGAAAGAGTATATCAACAGCTGGTATACATGTTTTGCAGCAGGTGCTGTAGTAGTATCAATTCCGATTGCTATCCTCTTTATGTTTACACAGAAATTCTATGTAGAAGGAATGAGTGGAGCAGTAAAAGGCTAAATTTCACAGCCGTTTAAAATGTTTAAAAGAGAGGCAGTTTTTTGCCTCTCTTTGTTATATCAGTTGATAATGAAGGGTGTGGGATTTAATACTTCATTGTTCTGCATTTGAAATAACGTTATTTTCCAGACAGAATGCTCCAATTCTAACCAGCACATTTTTCGTTTCTTATTATCATCTGTCTTTCCAATGTTTGACAGAATGCAAGTGGTTGTCCGGCTGAATACGGATACCATTTTGTGACTGGTTAGGGGCGCTTGGAATTTCATCTGGCAACCGGCAACGTTGGCACAGGACGTGCCAACGAGGCGCAACTGGAACACGGATGTGACTTTGCGCCGGTTGCCGGAATAGATGTAATGTAGATTGAAATTCTTAGCGCCCCTTACCGGTTGCATGAGGTATCCGTATCAGCCGGACACCCACTGCATCCAGTCAAAGCAGTGGCAAGACATCTGAAAATCAGAAAAATGTACTGCCAAGAATTGAGACACATTCTGTCTGAATGAAAATACCTGTTATTTCAAATGCAGAACAAAAGCATCGCATTTACATCACCCCTTCATTTCAATGAAATAAGAAAGAGAAGAAAAGGAGAATCATATGAAAAAAAGACTACAGGCGTTACTTCTTGCATTGTGCCTTACCCTTGGAACTATAAGTGCCGGCTGTGGCGGCAGACAGGATAACAATGCTGCGGGAACAGAGACTGCTGCGGCGACAGAAACTGAAAAGACCGCAAGTGTGGAAGACTCTGCTATGGCAAAGGCAAATGCAGGAGAACTGAATATCATTGATGATAAATACCGCACCTATTATGAAGTGTTTTTATATAGCTTTTATGACAGTGATGGAGATGGAATCGGAGATATCCAGGGATTAATTGATAAACTGGATTATATCAATGATGGAGATGACAGTACAGATACAGACCTTGGCTGTAATGGAATCTGGCTGATGCCGATCATGCCATCACCGACCTACCATAAATATGACATTTCTGATTATGAAAATATTGATGAGCAGTATGGAACTATAGATGATTTTAAACAGTTAATCGAAGCATGTCACAAGCGCGGAATCCGTGTGATTATTGATTTCCCGATTAACCATACATCATCGAAACACCCATGGTTTACACAGGCAGTGGAATATCTGGAGGGACTAAGTGACGGACAGCAGCCGGATAGCAGCGTTTGTCCGTATGTAGATTATTATAACTTTACAACAGATCAGTTAAGCAGTGTGTATTATAAAGCTGGCAGCAGCAATTGGTATTATGAAGGAAAATTCTGGAGTGAAATGCCGGATTTGAACCTTGACTGTGAAGCGGTGAGAGCTGAATTTGATGAGATTACATCCTTCTGGATGGATCTTGGGGTAGATGGTTTCCGTATGGATGGTGCCAAAGAATATTTTTCAGATAATACCACAGAAAATGTGGAAGTCTTAAAATGGTTTAATGATATGGTAAAGGCAAAAGATGAGAATTCCTATATCGTGGCAGAGGTCTGGACGGATCGTGAGACATATGCAAAATATCTGGAAAGTGGAATTGATAGTGTATTCAATTTTGATTTTGGAGATGGCGATGGGATTATTGCCAATGCAGTAAAAGGAAGCTCAGAGTCCGGAGCAAAAGGATATGCCAATGTCTGCGGCAAAATGGATGAGCTTTTAAGCCAGTATAATGAAAATTATATTGATGCACCGTTTTATACAAATCATGATATGGCAAGAGGTGCCGGATACTATAGCGGCGAGTATAAGGCTGCACAGATTAAGACTGCCGGAGCCATGAATCTTATGATGAGCGGCAATGTATTTCTTTATTATGGGGAAGAAATTGGTATGAAAGGCTCTGGAAAAGATGAAAATAAGCGTGCACCAATGCAGTGGTCCTCAGATGCATCTGCAGAGGGTATGTGTAAAGGGCCGGATGGAATGGAAAGCATTAAGATGACAAATGGAAGCTTGGAAGACCAGCAGGATGACCCGGATTCCATTTATAATTATTTCAAACAGGCAATCCGCCTGAGAAACCGTTATCCGGAAATCGCCCGTGGTATCGCTGCAAATGTAGAGAATCTTTCTGATAAGAATATAGCAGCAATTACCAAGACATATGATGGTAAAACCACATTACTGGTATTTAATCTTTCCCAGGAAACTCAGAAGGTTGACATTTCAGGTGTAGATTTAGGCGGAGAAGGTACTATCGGTGGAATGCTTCTGACCGGAGAAGATACAATTACGCTGGATAATAATGAACTGACACTGCCATCTTATTCCATGGCACTTATTACCGTAGAATAAAGCCGAAATGCATAAAAACGGAACAGAGTTATCGTGCCACCGGAATAAAAATGAAAAAATGAAAAAAGCAGGAAAATTGTCTTGACAACCCCTGCTTTTTCCGATAAAATAATCAGTGCTGTGAGTGCTTTACAGCACAAGCCCAGTTAGCTCAGTTGGTAGAGCAGAGGACTGAAAATCCTCGTGTCTCTGGTTCGATTCCGGAACTGGGCATTGCCGAAAGGCAATGAACTGCGGGTGTAGTTCAATGGTAGAACACCAGCCTTCCAAGCTGGATACGTGGGTTCGATTCCCATCACCCGCTTTGCAGAATACAATTGCATATGCGATAGTGGCGTAGTTGGTAACGCGCGACCTTGCCAAGGTCGAGACCGCGGGTTCGAGCCCCGTCTATCGCTCTTTCAAAAAGCAAGAAATTTATC
>NZ_QUHG01000005.1:83970-269137 GCF_003479505.1 Roseburia sp. AF15-21
TTCAAAAAGCAAGAAATTTATCTTGCTTTTTTTGACTTTACAGGAAATTGCTTTCCTGTAAAGTCAAAAACGCTCCGCGAGGATGCGCACTGCGGCGTATAAGGTAGATGTCGCAAGCGACCGCCGCAGGCGCGGGAATGTGCCAAGGCACATTCGATGTTCTATAAAAGTCTGATTTGGGAACATAAGAAATAAAAGAAAGCTAGTAAAGGAGTAGATTCATAGTATGGATAAAAAAGGTGTGGCAGAGTTAAAGAGACGTTTTACAAAAGAAAATTGTACCTTTACAAGATTATGTGGCTGTTATGTAGATGCCGGTAAGAATAAGGTCGTTGATTTAAGTGAGACATTTTTAAATCTGGAAGATGAAGAATTTTATAAATATTTAGAGATTGCCAAGAAAACCTTATCAGGAACTATTGGAAATAATCTTTTGGAATTGAATTTTCCACTGGATGAAGAAGCAGCAGGAGGAAGACAACAGTTTCTTTTAGGTTTAAGGGAAAGTAAATTAAAAAATCCTGAGTTACTGGAACGTTTTTATGATATGGTCATTGAAAGCTATGACTATGCAGGCAACTATCTGATTTTGCTGTTCCATGATGCTTATGATGTCATGACCAAGACCACGGATAATAATGCGCTGGATGAATCAGAAGAAGTGTTTGAATACCTTCTATGTGCAATCTGTCCGGTACAGTTATCCAAACCGGGACTGGGTTACAGAGAAGATGAAAACCGTATCGGACCAAGAATCCGTGACTGGGTGGTAAGCGTACCGGACAGCGGTTTCTTATTCCCGGCATTTACCGACCGCAGTACAGATATTCATTCCCTGATGTTCTATACTAAGGATACCAAGGCACCGCATGCGGAATTTATGGAGTTGGGATTAGGCTGTGGCGCAAGACGCACCGCAACGGAGCAGAAGATGACCTTCCATTCTATCGTCAAACAGGCATATGGCGATGATGTGGAAAAGAGCGGTGAAGTGCTGATGGAGATTCAGCAGAACTTAAATGATCTGGTAGAAGAGAAAGCAGAACTGGAAGAAGACCCGGTAATTCTGACACCGGAGCTTTTGACCAATGTTATGGAAGAAAGCGGCGTTGCACCGGAAAAGGCAGAAAAGATTGGAAAGACCTGCGCAGAGGAATTTGCAGAAGAAGCACCACTGGCAGAAAATGTAGTAGACAGCAAAGCACTGGCTGCCAATGAGCAGATTCAGAAGGAAAAGGAGCTGGTAGCCCAGGTTGAAGTGCTGCAGCAGCAGTTAAAAGAGAAACAGATCGAGGAAGAAGCAGACGAAGTAGTTAAGACCTACGACGTTGTACTCCGGGTGAAACCGGAAAAAGTTTCACAGATTAAGTCCGAAGTAATCAACGGACAGAAATGTCTGGTAATTCCAATGGCAGAAGACGAACATGCCAATGTAAACGGAGTAAATACAACGGTATAATAAATAAGAATACCATCTTTACCGGCTGGTAGATTGAGCCGGTAAGGATGGTATTTGTATATAAAATCATTATGATGAAATACTTCTTTTGAATGTCAGATTAGTGCAGATTCCGGAGATAGGATGCAAAAAATCAGCAATCCACACAGCAGAAGAAATAGGAGAAGCTGGAAGAATCTGCCCCAGCGGAAGCTGCGATGGTTTAACTGGGTGCCGTCAATGAGAATGACATCATTGGCTTCGGCAAGGGCAATGGCACCGGGATAGAAAACGCTGTTGGTAATGACGATCGCTTCATCACAATCATAATAGGATTTGCCGGCAACGGCTTCCTGTACGGCACTGTTTCCTACTTTGCCCTGATATAATTTACACTGGACTGCATAGGTGGTCCGGTGTTTTTTTGCAATTAAATCCACACCAAAATCTCTGGAAGCCTTGGTGACAGTAACCTTTGAATATCCGTTGCGTTTTAAATATCCGGCAGCATATTCTTCAAATTCGTAGCCATTCATTTTGTCAAAATTGACACCAAAAAAGAACAGCCGCAGTCCATGGAATACGGCGAACGGAAGATGTATAATAAATCTTATGAAAAAGAAAAGTATTTTTCCAATCAGGCGAAACATAAAAGAATTCCTTTCCGTTCATAATAACGGATGCTATACTGTAATTGACCCGCTTGCATTCATTATAGCATAACATAGAGGTGATAGATTTGAAAGAAGAATTGATGGAATTAAGACAGAAGATGAAAGAATACGGCATGGCGGCATATCTCATTGTTTCCGATGATTTCCATGCATCAGAATATGTAGGAGAATATTTTAAATGCCGTGAATATATTTCAGGATTTAGCGGTTCGGCAGGAACGCTGGTAATTACTGAAGATATGGCAGGACTCTGGACAGACGGAAGATATTTTATCCAGGCAGAAGAACAGCTTGCCGGCACCGGCATTACATTATTCCGGAGTGGACAGCCGGGGGTAGTGGATATTGGCACTTTTCTGGAAGAAAAAATGGAAGATGGCACCGTATTGGGGTTTGATGGAAGAACCGTAAGTACCGGCATGGCAAAGAGTTTAAAAGAAAAATTGCGGGAGAAAAAGATTACATTTGCTCCAGACCGTGATGTCGTAGGCGAAATCTGGGCGAATCGTCCGGCATTATCCTGTGATCCAATCTGGGAGCTTGGCGTGGAATATGCAGGTGAGAGCCGGAAAGATAAGGTGGCGGGGGTACGAAAAGCAATGGTGGATTGCAAGGCGGATTACTTTTTAATTCCGTCTTTGGATGAAATCGCATGGCTTTTTAATATCCGTGGAAATGATATTGCATACAATCCGGTGGCATTATCTTATGTGCTGATTGCACCGGATGAAATCTGCTGGTATGTAAATGAAATGAGTGTGCCGGCTGACTTAAAGGAAAGCCTTTCAACTGAAAAAATCGTTATTTACGGATATGAACAGATTTATACGGACGTAAAGAAAATTCCGGCAGACAAAAGCATTCTTATAGACGAGAGTATGACAAATTATGCACTGTATGATGCCATTCCAAAAGAGGCACATAAGGTAAAGAAGAACAGCCCGATTGAGCTTATGAAGGCAGTGAAAAATGCCACCGAAATGGAGCATGAGCGGCTGGCGCATAAGAAGGATGGCATTGCTTTAACAAAACTTATCTACTGGTTAAAGCATGTGGAAGATAAGCGGCAGATAACGGAGCTTACGGTATGTGATAAATTAGAAGAATTCCGGAGGCAGGGAGAAGGTTATCTGGGACAGAGCTTTGCACCGATTGCTGCATACGGTGCCCATGGAGCTATTGTGCATTATGAGCCGGATGGGAAGAGCAATATTCCACTGGATAACAAAAGCTTTCTGCTGCTGGATACTGGCGGACAGTATCTGGATGGCACAACGGATGTGACAAGAACCATTGCCCTTGGAGCATTAAGCTCAGAGGAGAAGAAGCATTATACTGCCGTATTACGAGGAAATCTGAATCTTTCGGATGCAAAATTTAAATATGGCTGTACGGGAGTCAACCTTGACTATCTGGCAAGAGAAGCGTTGTGGCATATGGGACTTGACTATAATCACGGAACCGGCCATGGCGTTGGCTATTTGTTAAATGTACATGAAGGACCGAATGCATTTCGTTACCGGGAACGGTGCGGTACCGGAACCATCATGGAAGAAGGTATGATTACTTCAGATGAACCGGGACTGTATCTGGAAGGAAAATACGGCATCCGCCTTGAGAACCTGCTGCTTTGTAAGAAAGCGGAGAAAACGGAATATGGACAGTTCATGGAATTTGAAACATTGACTGTTGCACCATTTGATTTGGAAGCCATCGACTGGGAAGAATTAGACAGCCGGGAAAAGGCACTGCTTCGGAAGTATCAGCAGTATGTCTACGATACGATTGCAGACTTCCTTTCTGAAGAAGAAAAGAAATGGCTGAAGGAGCAGATTCCGGCATAGAGATATAGGTATTGCACGGGGAGAACAAAGAATGTGCCTTGACACATTCTCGCGCCTGCGGCGGCCGCTTGCGACATCTATCTTATACGCCGCAGTGCGCATCCTCGTGGAACGTTTTTTCCTTTACAGGAAAGTAATTTCCTGTAAAGTGAAAAAAGAGGCTTGATAAATCAAGCCCCTCTGTGTTTCCCGTAGTTTATTTCCCATAGTTTATTTATATGGAAGAATATCCTCCGTATATGCCCGGAGAATTTCTCCGACACTCCATGCCTGGGCATAGCAGCCGCGGGAGGTGTGCGGTTCATCTCCGTCAAAGATTTCTGCAATAGAACCAATACAGCCGTGGTAGAACTGTTCTCTGGTGGCATCTAACATGGCATCTACCTGTGTGATAACTTCTTTGGAAGTTCCATAGACATGCACATAAGCAGTCAGGAAACCGCCTAAGAGGAAACCCCAGGAAGTACCCTGATGGTAAGCGTGGTCACGTTTGTCAAGACAGCCTTCATAGGTCGGATGGTATTCCTTATCATCCGGGCTTAAGGAACGAAGACCGGTTTTGGCATATAGTTTCTCGTAAACCTTATCTACAATCTTCTTTTCCTTGTCAGCATCTAACATCCGGTGCGGCAGGGAAACAGCATAAATCTGATTTGGACGAAGGGTTGCATCACCTTCCAGCCCGTCTACCACATCATAGAGACATCCATCTTTTTCGTTCCAGAATTCTTTTGCGAAAGATTCCTTTGCATGAGCTGCAAGAGCAGCATAGTGGGAACCGTCTTCCCCAAAGCGCGTTGCCCATTCTTCCATCAGGCAGAGTGCGTGATACCAGAGCGCATTGATTTCTACCGGCTTGCCGTGCCGTGGTGTAGCAACCCAGTCGCCCACACGGACATCCATCCAGGTTACCTGGTCGAGACCGCTTCCGGCATGGATAAGTCCATCTTCTTCCATATAGATGGAGAAATCTGTTCCGTGCTCATAAGCTGCAATAATTTCTTTTAATTTTGGATAAATGGTTTCCTGCACAAAAGCATAATCTTCCGGAGTGCCGGTATAATCGAGATATTTTCCAACTGCATAGAAATACCACATGGAAGCATCCGCAGTGTTATACAATGGGGCGGTTCCTTCATCCGGGAACATATTTGGTACCATGCCATGGTGGACATAGCGGGCAAATGTGGTAAGAATATCTCTGGCATCCTGATAGCGCCTGGTAGACAGAGTTAAGCCGGTGAGGGCAATCATGGTATCCCGGCCCCAGTCAGTAAACCAAGGAAGTCCGGCAAGAACAGTCATCAGTCCGGTAGACTGCCGGTATGCAAGAAAATGGTCGGCGGCAATGGTCAGAGTCTCTGCCAGTTCATCATGGTAGCCAGCTTTTTTCTCTAACGCATCAAAACGTGCCATTTCTGCGGCAGCAGTGGCAAAAGCATCCTTTTCATAAACATCTTCAATGGTGCAGACGATAGATATTTTCTTGCGGCATCCGGCGTCCAGCGGAAATTCAATCTGGTATGGCGTGTAGTTATCATCTAAAGCATCGGATTCTACATCTAGTTCTTTTTGTAACTGCATTCCGGTGGTATATTTTTCTTCACATGGAACAACGGTTCCGTCATCGGTAAAAAGACGGATGGTGACATCTTTATTCTGCTGCGGAACCAGTCTGATTTCCGGCTGCTCATAAGTAGTATCGAATTTTAAAGTGTCTATGGTAGAAGCTTCATGGTGTACCCGGTAATTAAAGAGCGGAGTCAGCACCAGCGTAGCAGATTCTCCATCATTCTGGATATCATAGGAAATGGAAATAGTGTTTTTACCGTGCTCAAAGGCGAGTGTCTTTGTCATGGTAAATTCCGGAGCTTTGGTGGTAAAATGTACCAGTCCGTCATAAGTAAAGGAATTAAGGTATTCAATGCCTTTGCGGTAAGCGGTACTGCCATCGTCAGCAAGATACTGTTCTACGGTAAAATCTATTTTCTCGGAAGAACGAATCAGACACTCGTTGATTTTGGAGAGAATGACGAAACGTTCTACCGGCGGGTGCAGGCTGGCAATCAGATAGCCGTGGTGTTTTCTTGCATGGGCGCCGGTTACAGAACTGCCGGCATAGCCGCCGATTCCGTTGGGCAGAACCCATTCCTTCTGTACACCCACCGACATTGGGGTGAGGGCATCTTTATTTAAATGATATGCTTTCATAGAAATCTCCTTTATCGTGTAATCTGTCCGGGTGGCGGGGGAGAAAAACGAATCATCTAACATATTGTAAGCGTATTCCGGATTTCTATTATTTTTTGTTGATGCAGAATGCGTTGCAGTTCTTAGCTGTTTTGTTTTCTGATTGCAGGCTGTCTTTCCGCTGCTTTCACTGCATAGCGTCACTGTTCGTTGTATGCGGATGCGGCAGAAAACCTGCAAGGGGCACTATGAATTTCAGAAAAGATATTGTTTCATCCGGCAACCGGTGCAAATTCACATCCATGTTCAGATTGCACCTTGCTGGCACGTCCTGTGCCAGCATTGCCGGTTGCAGGATGAAATTCCAAGTGCCCCTAACAGCCTTTCTCATGCATCCGCATATCAGCGAACCGTGCCGCTATGCTGTGAAACATTGGAAAGACAGGCTCAATAGCAAAAGAAAACAAAGCAGCTTAGTTCTGCAGCATTCTGTATTAAAAAATAATAGAAAGCCGGGATATCCTATACAATAGTTTGATTTTGTATGCTTCCCCCGCCCCCCGGACTGTTTGTCTCTATTGTAACGAAATAAATCGAAAAAATCTACTGAAAAACACGGAAAAAACATAATTATTAAATAAATATAATCTACTGGATTAATCGTGGAAAAAGAGCTATAATGAAAAAGAATCTGCATAAGAAGCAGTTGCAAAAAGAAAAAGTTGAGAGGTTTAAAGTATGAGTATTTTTGAAAACACAGTTTTAGTAGATAAGAAGGTATCGGTGGTAAATGTAATATTAAGATATCTTTGTATCGCATTGGCGATTTTCTGTGTACTGGTTTCCATTATTGTGTATCCAGGAATTTTACTGGTTCCTGCAATTATCTTTGCAGTTTTCTGGTATCTTCTTAAAATTGCATCACAGATTGAATGGGAATATACCTATATTGAAGGAAGACTTAGCTTTGCACGCATCAAGGCAAAGAGAAAGAGAAAAAATGTTGCAAAGATTGAGATGGAAGAGGTTGTGCTGATTGCACCGTCAACTGCACATGAATTGTATAATTATCATAATAACAATCAGGTGAGCGTAAAGGATTGTTCTTCCAAGCAGTCGGGAGCGAAGACCTATGAAGTGATTTATAAGAACGGTAGCGGACTTGGAGATATTATCTTTGAGCCGGATGAAAATATGCTGGATATGATCTGCAACCGGAATGCAAAGAAAGTCATCAGATAGGAGAGGTGATTTTATGGCAGAGCAGGGAAATTGTGATACCTGTGTAAATTTTGTTTATGATGAAGATTACGAATATTATGTCTGTGATATGGATCTGGATGAAGATGATATGGTAAGATTTCTTACCGGCAACACCAATTCCTGCCCGTATTATCAGTTATATGATGAGTACAAGATTGTGCGTCATCAGATGTAAATTTTAAATAGGAACGGTTTTAAAGAGGTCTGCATTTTCTGTATAGACCTGATTGAGCCAGTCGCAAGCCTGACCAATGCCTTCGTCGGAATATTCGAAGGTGTTGGTCTTTTTTTGCTCATCCGGCGTGGCGGTAAAGCAATAAGGACCCGGCCACCAGGTAACCAGCAGTGAAGTGGCATCCTCTTCGGTGTGCTTTTCTATGCGGTAGCGCATGCCAAGATTGCTGCCGGTATACTGTGTTTTGTTATAAAAAGGGATGGAAAATAAATCTTTACGTTGTATCATAATTGCACCTGCTTTCGATTCTTTATTAAAAATAGCATGAAAAAGGTTGTCTGGCAAGGAAAAGGGATTAGATGATAATCCCTTTTTTTCTATATTCGGTTGGTGTGATTTTCAGATTTTTCTTAAATAATCTTATAAAATGTTCCGTTGTATCATAACCAACCTGGGAAGCAATGTCTGCAACCGTAAGGTTGGTATCAGAAAGGAGTATCTGGGCTTTTTCAATCCGGACCTGCTGTAACAGCTGGGTAAAGGTTTTCCCGGTAGTGCTTTTAAAAAGTCTTGAAACATGTTCAGGTGTATAGTGAAATTTTTCGGCAACCTGCTCTAATGTAACCGTTGCATAATTTTCCTGGATGAATTGAAGCAGGGCAAAACGCTGCACATCAGATTTACGGTTGAAAGTAGGAAGCTCGGAACTTTTTTCATAATTCCGGATTAAAAGACCAAAAGTTATCATCAGTGTGTAGGAAATCATCTGATCCCAGTAAAGGGAGCGGTTCAGAGATTCCCAGTACATCCAGAGAAAGCCAGAACGTATTTCATTATCATTGCCGGTGTGAAATACAATATAATCGTTACCGTTTTTGGAATAGATATTATTTAAAAAGAAAGCGGACAGGATGTTTGGTGAATTTAAAAAATTGAAAAAGATATTATGTAAAGTGCTTTTTCGAATCAAAATATTTAAGATAACGCTGTTGTCATCGAAGACACTGACGGAATGCTTGATGCCGGGTGGAATAATACAAAGGTCTCCGGTGCGCAGTGTGAGCTGACTGTCACTGATTTTCTGGGAACAGCTTCCGTCATAGACATATAAGAGTTCAAAGAAAGTGTGGTCGTGAGTAAGTGCCGGAGAGTAACGGTTATGTCTGGTTACAGTAATAGAAACGTGGTTTCCTGCATCAAAAAAGAAATTATCTTCAAAGCGTGGAGGAATGGTTTCTTTGATTTCCGGAACCAGCAGATGCCGGCGCAGTACATCATCTATATTGATAGTACTTAAGAATTCCTGCAGGGAATACTCCTGCTGTTTGGCATAATAATATTTTTTGTAAAACTGCTCATCTTCATTCAATTTATATATTACTGTTCTTAACGCTTCATGATCCATAATGGAATCCTCCAATTCAAATATCAAAAATAGTCAATAACAACATAAAGAAAATGATATATCTATCAAAAAAAGTAAATAGAATTGGTTGTTACAAACAATTGGAAAACCACTTGAATAGATTATAATAGATTTAACAACAAAAGAAAAGTGATTTTCACAAAAACAATGATTACAGAGAAGGGGCATATGGATGAAGCAGGAAATCTTAGTAAAAGTAGAACATATGAATAAAAGATTTGGCTCTACCGTTGCATTAAAGGATGTTTCAATAGAGGTTTGTTCAGGCAGAGTTCTCGGACTTATTGGAGAGAATGGTTCTGGTAAATCAACAGTTACATCTATTATTGCAGGAATGCAGAACGCAGACAGCGGTACGATGACATATCATGACAAAGAATGGAAGCCGGAATCAATGCTGTATTCGTTGGAACATGGAATTGGAATGATTGTCCAGGAAACTGGAACAGTGCCGGGAATTACAGTAGCAGAGAATATATTCCTTGGCGAGACAAAATTTTTTAAGAGTTTTGGCGAAAAGCATAAATGGGGACCGGTTAAAAGGAAGCTGTTAAATCAGAAAGCACAGGAAGCCTTAGATGCAATCGGTGCCAGCCATATTCGTGCAGAACAGATGACAGCAAGCCTTGATTTACAGGAACGTAAGCTGATTGAGATAGCAAGAATTATGAATAAGCATCCGGAAGTGCTGGTAGTAGATGAGACTACAACTGCATTGTCACAGAAGGGAAGAGAGATTATCTACAATATTATGGAACAGATGAAAAAAGAAAACAAAGCGGTGGTTTTCATCTCCCATGATTTGGAAGAGATTATGGAAAAATGCGATGCATTGACGGTTCTTCGTGATGGAAATATTATAGTTACTTTTGATAAGAGCGAATTTGATGAAGACAAAATAAAATCAAGTATGATTGGAAGGCAGCTGGAAGGCGACTATTATCGAAGTGATTATGATGGAAGCTGCGAAGATGAAGTTGTCTTAGAAATGAAAGATGTAAATCTGACTGGCAAACTGATTGATTTTAATCTGCAATTGCATAAAGGAGAGATTCTTGGAATCGGCGGACTTTCGCACTGTGGAATGCATACACTTGGCAAAGTCATGTTTGGAAATAAAAAACCGGAGTCTGGTGAAATAAGAATCAAAGGAAAGAAATTAAAAAACGAAGCCGATGCAATGAAGCATATGGTTGGATATGTGGCAAAAGACAGAGACACTGAGTCACTATGCCTGAATGCCAGCATCAAAGATAATATTGCTGTTGGCGGACTGGACCAGTTTACAACTGGTGGATTCCTGATTTTCCCGTGGAATGAAAAGAAATATGTTCAGAAACAGGTGGAAACATTAAGCATTAAATGTGCAGGAATAAATCAGTATGTTTCGGCATTATCCGGTGGAAATAAACAGAAGGTTGTATTTGGAAAATGGATTGGACGAGGCAGTGATGTATTGATTCTGGACTGCCCGACGCGAGGCGTTGATATTGGTGTGAAGCAGGCAATGTATCAATTGATGTACCAGATGAAAAAAGAAGGAAAATCAATTGTTATCATTTCAGAGGAATTAACAGAACTGATCGGTATGTCAGACCGTCTGATGATTATGAAGGATGGAAAGATTATGCATGAATTTCCAAGAAGTGAATCGCTTTCAGAAGCAGATGCGATTCAGTACATGATATAGGAGGCGGATGAAATGAAAACAAAGAATTTAAGAAAAAATGTTATGCTCCTTGCCCCTTTATTTGGTCTTGTGGCATTGCTGGTTGCTTTCTTTATCATTGGAACATCTAAAAATATAAATGTTGCATATGGAATGAAAAGTATTATCAACCAGTCAGTTGTGGTTGCAGTAGTAGCAACAGGTGCAATCTTTATTTATACCCTTGGTTCCTTTGATATCAGTCTTGGAGCATCTGTAGCAGTAAGCGCACTGGTAGGTGGGATTGTTTATAACAAAACAGAGAGCCTGGTAATAATGTTTGCAGCTTGCCTTGGAGTGGCGGTCTTTATAGGACTATTTAACTCAGTACTGGCATCTATTTTTAACCTCCCTGTTTTCGTAACAACGATTGCAATGCTAAGTGTATTGAATGCACTGGTACTGGTTCTGATTAAGATGAATGGAACAGGTTCTGAAATAAGAGTGCCAATGATGGCGGTCAGTAAGCTGAATACAACACAGTTTAAAATATTCGTATTAGCTGCATTTTTCTTAGTATGTTTACTGGTATTCTCTTTTACTAAAGTGGGAAGAATGCAGAAATTCCAGGGCGGAAATCCAATTTGTGCAAAATTAAGCGGTATTTCTGTAAAGAAAATGTCGATTATAGCATTTATCATGTCTGGAATAGGAGTTGGACTTGGCGCATGTCTTTCCATTGTCTATGCTCCGACTTTAACGAGAAATACTGCATCCAGTGTAGGAATGGATGTCATCATAGCGATTGTATTTGGTGGTATGCCGGTATCAGGTGGCGCAAGAAGTAAAATTTATGCAGCAGTAATCGGAGCTTTTTCCATGACATTGCTCAGTCAGATTATGGTGATGTTTAATCTGAATTCCGGAATTGGACAGATGGTAAAAGCAGCAATATTTATATTGGTAGTATTCCTGGCAACCAGTGACCAGAGAGGAAAGATGTTACCAAGATAATATCCATATGGTATTAAGTGATAGTCACTTTATACATAAACATGTAATGTACAGGAGGAAAGAAACATGAAAAAAATTCTAGCAATGTTGCTGGCAACGGTCATGGTAGTAGGATGCTTTACCGGATGCGGAAGCGACAAGAAGAATGACAGTTCTGAAGTAGTAAGTACAGAACAGTCAGGCAGCAAAGAAGAGACACCAGAACTTGATATGAGTGAAACCGTTAAAATGGGTATTCTTGTATCAGATGCAACAAGTGCAGAGGCGTTGGCATTCCGGACATACTATACAGAGTATATTCAGAAACAGTACAATGTTGAGCTTATTTATTCCGATGAATTAAAGGATGCAGCAGGGGAAACATCAGCAATTGATACTTTTATTACAAATAATTGTAAAGCAATTATTTCATTCTCATCCTTTGACCGTGCAGCACAGATTGAGCAGTGTGAAGCGGCAGGTGTGTATTATGCAGTTGCAACAGGAACTTTAACCGATGAAGAATATGAGACTTATAAGGGATATGAGCATTATGTAGGTGCAATCGGGCCATCTCTTGAAGTAGAATATCAGACTGGTTATGATATGGCAAATTACTATCTGGAGCAGGGCAAGAAAAACTTTGCTATCTTCGGTGGAGCAATTCCATATTATACAGATATGCATATTTATCGTGCAGCAGGTATGATTGCAGCTATGGTAGATGCAGGTGGAGCAGATGCTAATTACAAAGGTGCTACAGATGAAGCTGGAATTATTGGACAGATTTATGCAGATGGACAGATTGAAACCGGAGCAATTGGTGATGTAAATATCGTTGGTTATGTAGGCGGATATGACATGGATGATGCATGGTTTGGAAAATGTGCTCAGATGGCACAGACTCCTGACTTAGAGGTTATCTTAGCTGTTGGAAATGGTTCTGACTTCTTTGGAACAGCAATTGAAGGCACAGATGTTAAGATTGCCAGCGTAGATGCTTATGCAGAAAGCTATGGTACTGCAATGGATGGTGGAATGCTTGATTACCTTGCAGGTAAGTTCTCAGCAAGTATCGGACCTATCTTTATTGCAACTTATCGTGCAGTACTTGGAAGCCCGATCCGTACAGAAGATGGAAATGCTTTAGCTCTCAGCCAGGGTTACTGGGTTGCGACTTCACCAGAAGAGTTCTCTGAGTGCTATGCAGTAGACAGCTCTGTAGACAGCCCTGCATATACAAAAGCTATGTTAGATGGACTTCTTACAGCAGATTATGCATCATTTGAAAAATTTGTAAGTGCTTATGGATTTAAAGATATCCAGGAAGAAGCAAAATAAGTAACATATTAATAAAATTTTTGTTCTGCTCCGGAATTCTCCGGAGCAGAATTTAGAAAAGACATGAGGGAAAATAACATGAAAAGTAAAGGAAGAAATAGCATTTTAAAAAAGATAATTGGAACTTTGTGTATTCCGGTAGTGACACTGCTCGTAATGATACTCTTATGTCAGAGGAATGGTGTTGTATTTTTTGAATCAGAAAGAAACTGGATTTTGTTTTTCCGGGCAACAGCAACAGTAATGTTAACGACATTTGCTCTTTCATTGAATCTGAATTCCGGAAGATTTGATTTCTCAATCGGAGCAATTTCGTTATTGTCATCAGTAATCAGTGCATCAATTTGTTCATCCCATGGACTTTCAACACCATATATGCTCGTGATTTCTATTGTATCCGGAGCATTGCTTGGACTGATATCCGGAGCAATTTATGTAATTGTAAAATTACCACCGATTATTGTGTCACTGGGAGTAACACTGTTTTACGAAGGAATGGCATTCGCACTTACCGATGGTTATGGCGTGTCATTTGTAGCAAATAAAGAATTAACAAGTTTTCCAGGTGTTTTGAATTATGTACTTGTAATTGTAATAGGACTCGTTTTATTTATTGCGATTTTTGATTATACACAATTTGGTTATGAATATAAGTCACTATTATCCGGACAGAAGGTTTCTGTTAATACAGGAATTCATGAAGTATCCAATGCAGTAATCTGTTATACCATTGCAGGCGGCTTCATGGGTGTAGTTGGATTTATTAGTGCTTCAAATACAGGAAATATTCAGATGTCTTTAAACTTTGGCTCAATTGGAGTAATGTTTACAGCTTTCTTACCGATGTTTATCGGTGGATTTATCGGACGGTTCTGCAATGAAAAAATTGGTTATCTGTTAGGAGCAGTAACAACAGCATTCATATCATTGATGTATGCAAGATTAAATGTAGATGCATCCATTCAGCAGATTGTTACCGCAGTTATCCTGGTATTGTTCCTGATTTATCTGAATAACGAGAATAAGGTAATTGAGCTTGTAATGCTGAAGAAACAGTTGAAGAAAAAAAGACAAGAGGATAATTAGATGAAATATAAAGGAATCATTTTTGATTTGGACGGAGTAATCTGCTTTACCGATAAGTATCATTATCTGGCATGGAAGAGACTGGCAGATAAACTGGGAATATATTTTGATGAAACCATAAACAACCGGTTAAGAGGCGTAAGCCGGATGGAAAGCCTTGAGATTATTTTAGAGAAAAGTACAAAGAAATATTCCAAAGAAGAGAAAGAAGATTTCGCAGAGCAGAAAAATAAGATGTATGTGGAATTGCTGGAAGACATGACACCGGCTGATTTGCCAAAAGAAGTAAAAACAACCTTAGATGATTTAAGGAAACAGGGAGTTTTACTGGCAATTGGTTCATCCAGTAAAAATGCAAAGAGAATATTAAAACATTTAGGATTAGAAAATTATTTCGATGCCATCAGTGATGGAACGAATATTACAAAATCAAAACCTGATCCGGAGGTATTTTTGAAAGCAGCAGAATACCTGCAGTTAGAACCACAGGAGTGTCTTGTTGTAGAAGATGCGGTGGCAGGAATAAAAGCAGCTACAGCTGGAGGCTTTGATAGTGCAGGATTGGGTGAAGCGTCCGAATGTGAAATGACAACATATCCATTGAGCGGTTTTGCTGAACTGAGAAATATTAATTAAGAAAAGGAGCAGCCGTGGCTGCTCTTTTTGTGCCTTAAATGAAAGGAAAAAGAGATGAATTATAAAGAAAAACCATTTTATTTAGATGATGTAGACATTGCCTGGGTAGAAAATACGCTGGAAAATATGAGCCTGGAAGAAATGATAGGACAGTTGTTCTGCCCGATTGGATATTCAACGGATCCGGAGTATCTGAATATGTTATTACATTTCCATATCGGCGGATTATTTTTCCGGGATGGTGTGGCAGAAGAGATGCAAAGTACATTTACCTATGCGCAGGAGCACACAAAGATTCCGCTTCTGATTCCATCAAATTTAGAAGCGGGAGGAGATGGAGCGGCTACCAATGGAACTGCATATGGAAAACAGATGGCATGTGCAGCTGCAAATGATCCGGTATATGCATATCGTCTGGGAAAGATTGCCTGCTCAGAAGGAAGTGCATTAGGAATTAACTGGGCTTTTGCACCGGTAGTTGACATAGATAGAAATTATCATAATCCAATTACCAATGTCAGAACATATGGCGATGATCCGGAGAAGGTTTATGCCTATGCAAGGGAGTATCTTCGTGCAGCAGATGAATGCAATATGGCAGTCTCAATTAAGCATTTCCCGGGAGATGGTGTGGATGAAAGAGACCAGCATCTTTTGACATCGGTAAATAGTCTTAGCATGGAAGAATGGGATAAATCCTATGGAAGTATTTATCAGCGGCTGATTGACGATGGTGCCAAAACTGTTATGGCAGGGCATATTGCAATGCCAGCGTATCAGGAACATTTTAATCCACAGTTAAAGGGCAAGATTGTTCCGGCTTCTCTTTCCAGAGAGCTTTTGGTGAATTTGCTTCGGGACAAATTAGGATTTAACGGACTTGTCATTACAGATGCAACACCGATGGTCGGATTTACGGCAGCCGGTAAACGAAGTGAAACGGTACCAATGGCAATAGAAAATGGCTGTGACATGATTTTATTCAATAAAGATTTAAAAGAAGATTATCAGTTTATGCTAGATGGTTATAAGAATGGTCTGTTATCCCGTGAAAGATTACTGGATGCAAACAGACGCATACTGGCATTAAAGGCTTCTTTAAGATTACATGAAAAGAAGATAAAAAGACAGCTGGTTCCTGGAAAGGAAGCATTAAAAAACTTACGCACCACGGAGCATATACAGTGGGCAAAAGAGCTGGCAGACCAGTCTGTTACACTGGTGAAAGATATTGCAGAGAATCTTCCAATCAGTCCGAAGAAGACACCGCGTATTTTGCTGGAAATTTTAGGACATTTTCCGTCCAATGAAAGAGTAGTCGGAAAAGTAAAAGAAGAACTGGAAAAGAGAAATTTCCAGGTATTCCTCTATGAGAAGGAAGATTTCGAAAAGGGTGTAGATAATGTAACAGCTTTTAAAGATAAGTATGACATGGTAATTTACATCGGAAATGTGGAAAATGCCAGCAATCAGACCACCAACCGGTTAAACTGGTATACCTTCTGGGGACAGGGAAATAATGTTCCGTGGTTTGCAGAAGAAGTACCGGTAATTTTTATCAGTGTAGCCAATCCATATCATTTACTGGATGTGCCAATGATAAAAACGTATATTAACTGTTACTCCAATAATGATTATGTATTAGAGGCAGTAATAGCAAAGATTACCGGAGAAAGCAGCTTTAAAGGAGTAAGTCCGGTAGATCCATTCTGTGGACGAATCGAACTTTCCTACTAAAAGAATAACGAGACATAAGGGAGAACCGGTTATATGTATATCAGCAGATTAAGAGTAAATCATAAAAAAAATCCATTAGGTTTTAATTTGGCAAAAATCCATTTGTCCTGGGAAGTAAAGGATGTCTGTGGAAAATGGGCCGTGGAAACAAGAATTATAGTATCAGAGAGCAGCAATATGGAAAAGCTGGTATATGATTCCGGAGTACAGAAGAATTATCATGAGAACCAGATGCTGGTTTCCTTCGACTTAAAACCAAGAACCAGATATTACTGGCAGGTAGAAGTTAAAGATGACAAGGGAGACTGCGCAAAAAGTAATCCGGCATGGTTTGAAACGGGAAAACTGCAGGAAAGCTGGACCGCAAAATGGATTGGAACAGAAGAAAATGAAAAGAGAATGCCTCTTTTATATAAAGAGTTTGAATTAAAAGAGAAACCGGAGTCTGTCAGATGGCATGTATGTGGTCTGGGATTATATGAAGCATATGTCAATGAAAAGAAGGCGGGCAGAGAATTTCTAATGCCGGGTTATCATTGCTATGACAGCTTTTTAGAATATCAGACACTGGATGTTACAGAACTGTTATCTCAGGGAAAGAATAAAATTGCGGTTCTGTTAGGCGAAGGCTGGTATAAAGGAAGATTTGGATTTGATGGTGATTACAGAAATCTATATGGTAATCAGAAGAAGTGCATTGGAGAATTACATATACGATATGCCAATGGACAGGAAGAATGTATTGTAACAGACAGCAGCTGGAAGGCAGAAGAAAGCAGCATATGTGAAAATGGAATCTATGATGGAGAACATATTGATGAGACATTAGAACACAAAATGCTTTCCGTGGAGGAAATAGAAGAAACAAGACCACTTGTGGAACGATTTAATCCAAGAATTCATAAAGTAGAAGAATTTCAACCGGTATCAGTAAAACAGGAAGATGAAGCACTTTTGCTGGATTTTGGGGAAACAGTCACCGGTTGGGTAGAAATAACTGGTGCATTTGAAACAGGTCAGAAAGTTATGATGCAGTATGGAGAAGTTCTGCAAAAGGGCAGATTTTACAGGGATAATCTCCGTACTGCCAAAGCAGAATTTACATATGTATCGAAGGGAAAAGGAGAAACCATACGTCCTCATTTTACCTATTATGGATTTCGCTATGTGAAGATAAAAGGTCTGAATCCGGAAAAAGAATATAAATTTATTGCTTATCGTATTATGTCTGATATTGAGAGAACCGGCTGGGTGGCAACAGATCATGATAAGGTAAATCATTTATTAGAAAATACACTGCGTTCCCAGAAATGTAATTTTCTGGATATTCCAACGGATTGTCCGCAGCGTGATGAACGAATGGGCTGGACAGGTGATGCGGGAATTTTTGCATCCACAGCATGTTTTCATATGGATAGCGGAAGTTTCTTTAATCACTATATGAAAAATATGCAGGCTGAGCAGGAAAAATGTAATGGAGCTATTCCGTTCTTTGTTCCAAGACCAAAGGTAAAAAAAGAAGAACATACGAATCCTTTCTATCTGGATTCCGGAGCGGCAGTATGGGGAGATGCAGCAACGCTGATTCCATGGAGACTCTATCAGTTTTATGGAGATAAGGCAATGTTAGAGGAGCAGTATCCTGTTATGAAAGCCTGGGTGGATTACGAATATGAGAGAACAAAAGAGAATGAGATTCCGTATCTGTGGCAGAATGACAGGCAGCTGGGAGACTGGCTGGCATTAGACAATGGAAATATCAATAATCCGATTGGAAAGACAGACAGTGGCTTTATCGCATCCGTTTACCATTATTGGTCAACCAAAATGGTGAAAGAAGCGTCAGAAAGTCTAGGATTAGAGGAAAGTAAAGTATATGCAGAGAGAGAAAAAGAGATTCGGAATGCAATTTTAAATTATTACTTTCCAGATAAAAAGTTTTGCTTGGAATACACACAAACCGCTTGTGCACTTTTGCTTTATTTAAAACTTTATCCAGAGGGAGAAAGAGAAGTTATAACGGCAAAACTGGCAGAGTTACTTAAGAAAAATAATGGACATTTAAATACAGGTTTTGTTGGAACACCAATTCTGTGCATGGCTTTGTCAGAGAATGGACAAAATCAGCTTGCTTATGACCTGCTTTTAAACGAGGACTATCCAGGATGGCTGCATGAGGTGAACCTTGGTGCAACAACGGTGTGGGAACGATGGAATTCATTGGAAGAGGATGGAAGTATCAGCGGAACCGGTATGAACAGCTTAAACCATTATGCATATGGAAGCATTGCAGAATGGATATACAGATACATGTGTGGTCTGAATCCGTCTATAGGAGAGGCGGTAAAGATGACCATATATCCGATGCCAGATCAAAGATTTAAAAAAGCAGAGGGAAGCTGGAGAAGTGTATTTGGTAAATATGTCTGTGCATGGAACTGGAAGAGTGAGCAGGAAGTAGTCTGTAACATAGAAGTTCCATTTAATGCAAATGCGAGATTTATTTTGCCGGATGGAACGGAAGAGATATTAGACTGCGGAAAATATGAAAAAATTTTAAACATGCGTCCTTAGAGAAGGTGTAAATATGAAGAAAACAATAAAAAAAGAATTTCTATTTATGGCAATTGGTTTATTTCTGGTAATGGTAATTGGAATTACGGTAATTATCGGAGAGGTAACAAAAATTGAACAGGCAGAGCAGCTTGTTACGGATGGCTATATTTCCATGGAGAAATATTATGGAAGAGTGGAAAAGAAAATTGAAACCTGTCAGAAATATGCCAATATTTTAACCGCACTCAGTGATGAAGACATGCTGATTGCCGGGGATATCAGTGGAAATATGGAAACAGAGGAAGAAGCCATTGCCCAGTATCTCACGGAAATGGAAAAGCTGACCAAAGATATTTCAGAGCAGAGTTTAACCGACAGTTTTATGACTTACAGCAGTGTAAATAAAGAACTGATGGAGCAATTGAAAGAATGCAGACAGGCAAGAGATGATGGAGATATTGCAAAAGCAAAATCCATCATTGGAGGCAGTGCATTAGAAAAAATACAGGCGCGGGAGTCGGCATGCAATGATTTTCAGGAAAAGTTAGATGAGAATGTAAAACGCAGTTCACAGAATATGAAAGCCCGGACCCAAAAAACTTATCTTATCAGTGTAACAATCGGCATATGTTTTCTGATTATCTGCTTAGTTACATACATACTGGTGAATAAGGCGATTATTCAGCCACTCAAAAAAGCAAGTTTACAGTTAAACCAGATGGTAGAGGATATCCAGAATGGAAATGGAGATTTAAGCATCCGGATTCCGGTAAAAAGGATGGATGAGATAGGACAACTGGTTACAGGAGTAAATCTTTTTGTAGAAAAATTACAAAATATCATGAAGCAGTTAAAAGATGGTTCATCCGATATGGACGAAGTTGCAGATAAAATGAACAGGCAGGCTGGAAATATCGGAGAAGAGACCATGAATATGTCAGCTGTAATTGAAGAGTTATCTGCAGGAATCATGGAAATTAATGACCGTTCCGGACAGGTTAGTGAACGGGTTGGAAAAATAGTAGAAAATGTCAGAGATATATCAGAGGAAACCGGAAATGGAGTTCAATTCGTAGATGAAATGCGTGAACGGGCAGATTATATCGAGAAAAAAACAGCAGAAAGCAAAAAGGAAACCAATGATATGATTGGCAGTTTAGGACATAGCATTGCGGACAGCTTAAAAGGAAGCAAAAAAATCTATGAAATAGGAAATCTGACAGAACAGATTCTTGGAATTGCAGAACAGACTAATCTTTTGGCTTTGAATGCTGCAATAGAGGCTGCAAGAGTAGGAGAAGCAGGAAAAGGATTTACAGTAGTAGCATCTGAAATCAGGGAACTGGCAGATAATAGCCGGGAGACGATGGGTGAGATACAGACAATTAATATGTCTGTGACCACAGCAGTCAGCACACTGATTGAACAGGTGGAAAAAATGATGGAGTTCTTAAATCAGAACATATTGCAGGATTATAACGGTTTTGAAATGATGGCTTCCCGCTACCGCCAGGATGCAGACTATATGGGAGATTTTTGCGGAACAATCAATCATAATGTGCAGGATATGTATCAGGCAATGGATGAAATGAAAGAAAACATGGATACCATAGCAACGTCTATCGATGAAAGCTCGGAAGGGTTACAGGTCTTCGCAGGAAGTGTCGAGGATTTGGCAAAAGCAGTAGAAGATATCAAAGAGCAGTCATATGTAAATCAGACCGTATCAAATGGACTTAAAGGAGAGACAGAAAGGTTTATTAATATATAGTGTTTATTAAAGAAGATATTTAATGGAGAGGGAAAATGCTTTTTTGTGGGAGAAAAAGGAAACATAAATTTCATATAGTACAGGCATTATTAGCGGTAACACTATTACTTCTGCTGTCTTTTGCACAGAATGCGAATGCAAAAGAGCAGGAAAATGGTGAAGAAATTTATGAAACAGAGATAGGTGAGTTAGAGCAGAGTACAGAAGAAACAGAGGACACAGAAGATGTAGATAATACAGAAGAAAACAAGATAGCCTTTTTTTCACAGACTTATGGAAGTGGCACGATTTCACTGGGCAGTTATAACGGTGGAGGAACAATTTCTTTGACAGAGGATGTGACAGCTTCAGGCATTTGTCAGTTAAATGGTGTTTTGGATATTGATTTGAATGGCCATAAGATGACGATGCAGAATAACGCAAGTTTTATGTTATGCAGCGATAATGCAGTACTCAATATCCGGGATTCTGCCGGTGGAGGTGTCATTTACGCATCCTGTCAGTTAATCTGGATCTATAGTGGCGGCACAGTAAATTTATATGGTGGAACATTGGAAGGGGAGAATATGACAAAGCTTCCACAGAGTGGTGGCTGCGTGAATTTATCCAGAAGTAATATGGGAACACCGGTATTCCACATGTATGGTGGAGTTATACGTAATTTCCAGGCATCACAGTATGGCGGTGCAGTATATGTGGCAAGCACTTTCTCCGGGAAGAAACCGTCTTTTTATATGTATGGAGGTACAATTGAAAATTGTAATGCATCAGAAGGAGCTGCTGTTTATGTAGATGATTCCGGAGATGGACCAGGCTATTTCTATATGAAAGGTGGAACGAAGAAAGAAGAGGGCGGTGAAAGCAAGGCTGTGATACATTGCGCAGCTTATAATGGAAATAAGACTAAAAATGCCATATATAATTATGGATATTTTGGAATAGAGGGTGTTATAGATATAGAAGGAATTGTATATCTGCACCAGAATAACTGGGCAAGCACGACGAAGCATTTTATTAAGGTTACAGACAGGCTTGTTGTAGTGGGAGATGGATATATAGATATTGATTCAGCATATCCCAACAGTAATGCAGTCTGTACCGGACATACAGTTATTGAAAATGCGACACAGACCGAAGGAACTTCGCAAAATCCAATCTCACAGGAAGAATTTTATACTTATTCCAGTTATTTTATTAATTCTACAAAAGGATTGATGATTTCGGCGGGATTTGACCCGACGAAGAATGAAATGGCTGGAAAGGAATATCCGTCCAACTGGCCGTCTTATCAGGCAGATTTGTACAGCAGGAAGTATACCTATAAAGATGTAAAGGGACAGACCATGCTGATTCAGGCTTCTGATTCACCAGGAGACAAAAGACAGATGCAGAATTATAATTATCTGATTTATACAGAACGGGATAAATTAGAGGAAGATTATGCTGTGTACTATAGTATCAAAATATCAAAACGGGATATTGGAACGGATGACAGATTAAATGGGGCTGTATTTTCACTTAAGAAAAAGAATATAGCGGAAGACGGAACAGTGCGTTATGAAGATATCGGAATAAGTGGAACAACCGGTATGGAAGAAGATGGCGTGGCGGCCGGTGAAACTTATATTTATCTGGATGCTGAGAAAATGGGAAAGTTAATGGTAGATGATGGAACTTATGTTTTGACAGAGGATACTGCGCCGGATGGGTATGTGGCAAGAGGTGAATTAGCTGTTATTGAAATTAAACATAAGCTGGATGAAAGTACCGGAAAGACAGTATCAGTTGTAGAAGTGGTTGCCAATAACAAAGTGCTTGGAACGTCTGAACAGGTAGTGAATTCTACATATGGCGACAAAGGAATGCTGGTGAATAAAGAAATTGTGTTTACTTTGAAAAATTCTACGGAACTGTTAGAAGAAAATATAGATTATACCATTCAGGTAGATAAGTACCGTGACACAGAATACCAGCAGAGACTCTCAGGAGCGCGTTTTGAATTATATACAGCAGAAGAACCGGTTACACTGGTGGCAAACGGAACAACAGATACAAATGGAACGGTAAAACTGTTGGATTTATATGGTTCAGAATTTAGCTGCTCAAAAGGAGCCCATTATAAATTAAGAGAAGCAGAAGCACCGGAAAACTTTTATTTAATGTCAGATGTGATAGACATCAGAATAAAAGAAGAAAATCAGGTATTTATCAATGATGTTTTATTAGAAGACGGAAATACACTTTCCGGGGCAGATACAGGTGGCACAACAGAATATGGAAGCTGGCGTGTAACAAGACAGGAAGATGCCATAGTATTTTCTGTTTATGATGAGGAAAAACCACCGACATGGACTTTGCAGGCAAGAAAATATGGAACAAAGGTAATGGATGCATTGGCTTTGTCTGGTGCAGAATTTACATTATATCAGGTGGAAGCATCCGGCGAAATGGAAATTATATCGCTTACAAGTTCAGATGGAACAGATGGACATGAAATTGGAGAATTAGAATTTACAGATACAAATGGAAATTCATTACAGTTTGCATGTAATACAACCTATATTCTGCGGGAAACACATGCTCCTGTGGGATATGAAATAATGGAAGATATTATCTTAAGTGTAAATGAGGATGCTTCACAAATAGAAGTAACACAGAGTGGAGCAGGTTATGGAGAAGCATCATATGATGCGGTAAATAGGGTATTAACACTTTCAATTATAGATAAAGCAGTATATCGTATGCCAGAAACAAAAAGCGGAGGGCTCTATCCGCTTGCGGTTATCGGTACACTTTTCATGAGTTTTTTTGCCGTACTAATGCTGGTGATTTCCCAACGTCAGCAAAAAAGTATAGGTTCTTCCCCAATCAGTAGTATAACTTAGTTTTTTTTAAATTCCCTAAAAATGTAAGAATGATTGACAGTGTTGATACGAATTGGACGATTGCAAGGCGGCTTTGAGCACCGCTTTGATAATTGTCTGAACAAGTAAAGGAGAGAGAATATGAAACAGAGAGTAAGAAGATGGAAGGCAATGATGATGGCAGTAATGCTGGTATTTAGTATAATTCTGCCGGCAAAAACGGTTAGGGCAGCAGATCCTACCACCACAATTCAGGTAACCGGAATTGAGGAAGGATGCAATGTTTATGCATATGCAGTTGCAATTGATGCAGTAGATGCAAATGGAAATCATTACTGGAAATACAATCCGGAAGGAAATGTTGAGTCGAGAGTAAAAGATGGCAAAGTGGATACAGATGATCTGGTTTATTTTTATATGAATCTGAATTCAACAATGGGAGCTGATGACTGGGATTTACATGATGGAGAAGGAGATGCTGTTGTAGATAAGACTGTATTACACATGCAGTATAATGCTGCAGATGCTTCCTATAGTGTATCAAATGTAAAACCTGGTTTATATGTAATCGCTGCAAATAAACAGGTCAAAGAATATTCTTATAGTGGTAATGTGGTTGCGGTAAATTATCAGTACAGTGGTACTGGAATAGCATCTATTGCAGATGAAAACGGAGTGATTCATGTAGCAGCGAAGAAATCCAGCGATCCAACCATGAAGAAGGAAGTAATTGAAAATGGAAATGCATATAAATATGGGGATGCGAATATTGGAGACACAGTAGAATTTAAGATTACGATGACAATTCCGGATTATCAGGGATCCTGGTTATCTGATAAGTTACATTATAATATTAAGGATTCACTCACAGATGGACTGACTCTGGATGTAAGTTCTATTAAATTAGAAGGAACATCCATCAATGATTTATTTGTAACAAACAAGAAATGTACTTCAACCAATATTACAACCTCCACAAGTGGTTTTACATTAGATTTATATGGTGAGGATGTTTATCAGTATGCAGGAAATACGATTGCAATTACTTATCAGGCAAAAGTAAATGAGAAAGCAAAAGTAAACTTTGATTCAGATGAGAATAAAGCAACTTTAAAGTATTCTACGGTAGCATCCGGTACTGATATGAGTGATCCGATGCAGGATATCACACATCATTATACATTTGGATTTGATACTCTGGTAAATGGAACTGGTTCTGAGAAAACTACAGAGATTACCAAATATGGTGTAAAGACAACGACAGAACTTGATAATAAAGTAGCACTGGACGGTGCACAGTTCCAGTTATTTGATGCAAATGGAAAGCAGTTATATTTTACCAGTGATGGTGAATATACTACCGAGACAAGTGGAACATATGATTATATTGTATCAAAAAACAATGGTCAGCTGACAGCAACCGGTCTGGATGCAGGTACATATACTTTAAAAGAGTCCAAGGCACCATTGGGATATGCATTGGATAAGACTACTTATACGATTGTAATCACACCGACTTATAATGAACTGACAGGAGAATTAAAGAATTATACGGTAAGAGTAAATGGCGCAACTGGAAATTCTATTACTTTTACACATGAAAAGCTGGATAATGGAACAATAAATACAACAGACAATGCTGCAAATGCAGATACGTTTGGAATTAATAATACACCACTTATTACCTTACCGGAGACAGGTGGAGCAGGAATGATTGCACTGACTGTTGCAGCAGTTGTCTTAATGGCAGGATTTGGAACAATGTTTGTTTCATTGAGAAAAAGAAAACAGGTAAAATAATTAAGAGAGGGCAAAGTAGAATGAAAGAATCTGTACGTAAAACATTAATGTTTCTCATGGCAGTTGGCTTTTTGACAGGCTTTGCCCTGCTGCTTTATCCAATGTTTTCTAATATGTGGAACGAGTATAATAGCACATTAAAGTTTGAAGAATATCAGTATGAAAATGCAGAAAAAGCGGAGGATACCAGTTTAGAAGAGGAGTGGGAGAAAGCAGCGGCATATAACGAGCGGTTGCAGCCAATTGTAATTCCTGATAGTTTCATTCAGGCAGAACAGGAGGAAGTAACACAGCAGGATAGTGAATATATGTCCTGCCTGAATCAGAATGGGGATGGTATGATGGGTTATCTGTCTATTCCGAAGATTGGCGAAATTATACCTGTATATCATACTTCCAGAGAAGAGGTATTACAAAAAGGAGCAGGACATATCCAGGGTTCATCGCTGCCAATCGGTGGAACTTCAACACATACATCCATAGCAGCGCATCGGGGAATTCCAGGAATGTCCCTGTTTACAGACCTTGATTTACTGGAAGAAGGAGACCAGTTCTACTTATATATATTAGATGATATTCTGGCATACGAAGTAGATCAGATAGAAACTGTGATGCCGGAAGATACAGAGATTTTAAATGTAGAAGAAGGGAAGGATTATGTAACGCTGGTTACTTGTACGCCATATGGTGTAAATACGCAGCGTTTATTGGTGCGTGGACACAGAGTGCCTTATGTAGAGGAACAGGAGAAGGAGCAGGAAAGACAGGCAAAGAAAAGCATTCATACGAATTATCTGGCATGGATTTTTATTGGAATAATAGCTGCTATAGGCTCCATTGTAATATGCAGAAGTATCATCTGGATGATAAAGAAAAAAAGCAGCCATGGAACAAAAGGGAGAAAGCACAGGAATAAAATAGTTTGTAAAATACTATTCATAATGATATGTTTTGCTGGTCTGCAGCCAGAGAGTGTACGGGCAGAGGAGGATATTCCGGTATCGGAACCATGTTCTATTACTTTTGAAATTCCCAATGCATACCGTGCAACTTTAAAAGAGCAGAAGCTGGAGCTTAGGCTATATCGCATTGCAGATATTACAGAGACAGGGGAATACCGTGATTTAGAAAAATATTCCGGGTTAAATATACAGGAGTTATCCGTGGAATCATCCGCCCGTGAATATAAGAAAAAAGCAGAAGATGTGGCGGCATCTCTTGGGGTTACCGAATGGGATGAGAGTGCAAAGACAGAACCGGATGCAGAGATTGAACTGACAGATAATACAGGAAGCAAGGATGGAATGGAAGCCGGAGTATATTTAGTTTGCATGAAACCGCTTTATTTATCCGATGAAGTCTATCAGGCAGATCCGTATCTGATTACACTGCCTGGTTTTATGGAGAATATCGAAAAAACAGGTGATGAAAAGTATGTCTGGATGAAGGATGCGGTAGTGGATTTAAAGCTGGCAAGGAAGGCAGTTTCAAGACCTCAGGAACCGCAGGAAGAAAGGGAGGAACCTGTGACTCCACTGGAAACAGAGGAGATTAAGACAGGCGATGAGACGGAATGGCAGCAGACTTTCGTATTACTGGCAGCTTCTGGAAGCATATTGGCTGTATTGTTGTTTTTAGGAAAAGTTTCATTGAGGAGAAAACGGGATGAGAAAAGAACTTCTGGACGAATTGATGATAATATCGGAGGAAGAAAAGAAGTATAAATCAGGACAAAGTACGGTGGAACAAAGTCTGTATGCAAAAGATAACCTGACAGAGATTGACAGAAAAAGATTACTGCAGCGAGGAAAGCTGATTACGGTACGTCCACACAGCCGGTTTGTGGATTTCCCGGAGCATAGGCACAATTATGTGGAAATGATGTATGTGGTACAGGGCAGTATTACACATTATATAGAAGGAAAAGAACTGGTATTGCGTAAAGGAGATGTGCTGATGCTGAACCAGCATGTGTCACATGCAATAAAAAGGGCTGAGTATGAAGATATTGGAATTAATTTTATTGCATTACCGGAATTTTTTGAAGTTCCACTTACGATGCTGCATGAGAAAAATGTACTGGCTGATTTTGTAATTGGTGCAATGCGGCAGAAGAATCCAGTTTCCCATTATCTGCTATTTCGTTTAAAAGAAGATTTACAGGTGGAGAATCTGATGGAAAATATGATAGAATCCATGCTGCATACACATTGTAATGAAGATATTGCCAATCAGTATACCATGGGGCTTGTATTTTTATATCTGTTGAATCATCTGGAAAATTTGAGCCATAACTCATCCCTTGATTATAAGGAAACTGTTGTACAGGCGGTGATGGAATATATTAACAGTGATTGCCAGAATGCAAATCTGACTAAGATTGCGGAAGATACCCATCAGTCGATGACAGTATTGAGTAAATTGATGAAGCAGAAAACAGGATATACATTTCAGGAACTATTGCAGAGAAAACGGTTTCAAAAGGCAGTATATCTGTTAGTAGAGACTGAACTTACGGTGGAGGACATTGCACTGGAAGTTGGTTATGAAAACCAGAGTTATTTCTATCGGCAGTTTCAGAAACGCTATGGAATGACACCAAAAAAATATCGTGATTTACATAAGAAAGACGTGCATATAAGAATTTAAAACAAGGAAAATAAGGACAGTTTTTTGGTCTAATGAGAGGCTAACAAACTGTCCTTATTTTTGTTAGATTTAGATTAACGAACAGGAAGAAGGAGTGTGAAAATGAATACAAAATATTATCTTGCAGTGGACATTGGCGCATCCAGTGGCAGACACATGCTGGCACACTTAGAGGATGGAAAAATAGTTTTAGAAGAAATCTACCGCTTTTCCAATGAAATGATTGATCGGAAAGGTTATAAAGCGTGGAATGTCAGAAGACTGTTTCAGGAAATTCTTTCAGGAATGAAAAAGTGTGCGGAACTTGGAAAAATTCCATATAGCATGGGAATTGATACCTGGGCAGTGGATTATGTGCTTTTAGATGAAAATGACAGAAGAATTGGTGAAACAGTTGCTTACCGGGATAAGCGGACCTATGGAATGGATGAAGAGGTATACAAATTAATAACGGAAGAACAGTTATATTTGAGAACAGGAATCCAAAAACAGATTTTTAATACAATTTACCAGCTGATGGCATTAAAAAAGACAGAACCAGGCCAGTTAGAACGTGCAGAAACTTTTTTGATGGTTCCGGATTATTTTAATTTCCTGTTAACAGGCAGGAAAGTGCAGGAGTATACGAATGCAACTACAACACAGCTGGTAAATCCGGCAACAAAAGACTGGGATGATGAACTGCTTGAAAAGCTTGGAATAAAGCGGAATATCTTTCAAGAGATAAAAATGGCAGGCTGTGAAGTCGGAGAACTTGAACAGGAGATTCAAAAACAGGTGGGATTTAACTGCAAGGTGATTCTGCCACCGACACATGATACAGCATCAGCAGTTGTAGCAGTGCCGTCCCGGAAAGAAGAGACCTTATATATCAGTTCTGGTACATGGTCTTTGATGGGAACAGAACGGCTGCAGGCAGATTGCAGCAAAGAAAGTATGCTTCACAATTTTACCAACGAAGGCGGTTATGGATATCGTTATCGTTTCTTAAAAAATATCATGGGATTGTGGATGATACAGTCGGTTCGAAAAGAACTTGTTCCGGATATGAGTTTTGCGGAAATCTGTGAACTGGCAGAGAAAGAAAAAATAACCTCGCTGGTAGATGTAAATGATGAAAGATTTTTAGCACCGGAAAGTATGGTAGAGGAAGTAAGAAGTGCTTGCTGGGAGACGCTGCAGCAGGTTCCAAAGACAATCGGAGAAATAGCGGCTGTTATTTATAACAGTCTGGCAAACTGTTATGCCATGGCAGCAAAAGAGATAGAAATAATTACTGAACAGAAATATCAGGAACTCCATATTGTTGGAGGTGGTGCAAATGCAGATTTTCTGAACAAACTGACAGCAAAATATACCGGAAAAACAGTTCTGGCTGGACCGACAGAGGCAACGGCATTGGGAAATATTTCCGTACAGATGATTACAGCAGGAGAATTCGCTGATTTGAAAGAAGCGAGGGAGTGTATTTATCATTCCTTTGAAATTAAAATATATAAAGCATAGAGAAGGAGATTAGAAAGTATGACAAGTTACGAAATGGCAAAAGATAAATATGCCGCATGGGGAGTAGATACGGAAAAGGCAATGGAGCAGTTAAAAAAGGTTCCGGTTTCCCTCCACTGCTGGCAGCTCGATGATGTAATGGGATTTGATAATGATGGTGCATTGACCGGTGGAATCCAGACAACAGGGAATTATCTGGGAAGAGCGAAGACACCAGAACAGCTTATGGCAGATATGGAAGAAGCAATGAAACTTATGCCGGGTACAGCAAAATTAAATATTCATGCGTCTTATGCTATTTTTGAAGAAGGCGAATTTGCAGACAGAGATGCTTTAGAGCCGAAGCATTTTGCAAAATGGGTTGCTTTTGCAAAAAAACATCATATGGGAATTGACTTTAATCCTACATTTTTCTCACATGAAAAAGTAAAGAATGGATTGACACTTTCCAGTCCCGATGAGGAAATCAGAAAATTCTGGATTGAACATGGAAAGGCATGTATCCGCATTTCGGAGTATTTCGCAAGAGAAACGGGAATGCCTTGCGTTATGAATATATGGACCGGAGATGGTTTTAAGGATGTGCCGGCAGACCGAATGGGACCACGCATGAGATATAAGGATTCCATAGAGCAGATATTATCAGAACCATATGACAAAAATCTCGTAAAACCATGCGTGGAATCGAAAGTCTTTGGCATCGGAGTAGAATCTTATACGGTAGGTTCTGCAGAATTTACGTTAAGCTTTGCTGCAATGCATGAGGGCTGTATGCCGCTTATGGATAATGGACATTATCATCCACAGGAATATGTTTCAGATAAAATACCTGCAATGTTGTGCTTTTATCCAGAATTTGCATTACATATTACAAGAGGAGTGCGCTGGGATTCCGACCATGTTCTTTTGCTGGATGATGAAACAAAGGAAATGGCAAAAGAGATTGTAAGAAATCAGGCGCTGGACAGGGTGTATATGGCATTGGATTATTTTGATGCAAGCATTAATCGTGTTTCTGCACTTGCAACAGGATTCCGAAGCTGGCAGAAGGCTCTGCTTATGGCTTTATGTACTCCGAATGAACAGTTGAAGGAATTACAGGATACCAATCAGCTGGGCAGATTAATGGTAATGCAGGAGACAGTAAAGATGCTTCCAATTGGAGAAGTCTGGGAAGAATATTGCAGACGGGAAGGTGTTACAGATGATGCACATTTCTATGATGCAATCGAAAAATATGAAAAAGAAGTATTGGTAAACCGTAACTAGAGAACATACAAACAATAATAGTTGAGAAAGAAAAATATCAGAAAGATATAATAAGAGGAAAAGAGAGAATGAAGTTTTTAGATGCAGAATTTGTACAGGGATTCATCCGTATGGCAAATGATGGCTGGGAACAGGGATGGCATGAAAGAAATGGCGGTAATTTATCGTATCGTGTAAAACCGGAAGAAGTAGAAATGGTAAAAGAAAATTTTAATAGTAAAGAATGGCAGCCAATCGGAACATCTGTGCCATATCTTGCAGGAGAATATTTTCTGGTAACTGGAAGCGGCAAGTATTTTCGAAATGTGATTTTGAAACCGGAAGATTCCATCTGCATGATAGAACTGGATGAAAAAGGAGAAAATTACCGTATTGTCTGGGGACTGGTAAATGGTGGAAGACCAACTTCTGAATTACCGAGTCATTTGATGAATCTGGAAGTAAAAAAGAAGAAAAATCCAAATTACAGAGTTGTATATCATGCACATACCACCAATATTATTGCCCTGACCTTTGTTCTTCCACTGGATGATAAAGTATTTACAAGGGAACTTTGGGAAATGGCAACAGAATGTCCGGTTGTATTCCCGGATGGAATTGGTGTTGTTCCGTGGATGGTGCCAGGCGGCAGAGAAATAGCTGTTGCTACCAGCAAATTGATGGAAAAATATGACTTGGCAATCTGGGCGCATCATGGTACGTTTGCGGCAGGAGAAGATTTTGATCTGACATTTGGACTTATGCACACAGCTGAAAAATCAGCAGAGATACTGGTGAAGATGTTATCTATGCAGAGTAAGAAACGTCAGACCATCCAGCCGGATGAATTCCGGCAGCTGGCAAAAGATTTTAACGTAACATTGCCGGAAGAGTTTTTATATGAAAAATAAATAGTAATCGTTTTCGCTGGAAAAGTATTTAAAAGACAACTCCGTTATGGCTTGCACATCAGAACCTGAGATGATAAAATAAGTAAGACATTAGAGAAGTAGTGTTGGGGCGATAAAGAGTAGATAGGGGAAAGAATGGAAAACAAATTCTGTTACCTGAAAGGGCTTGTGGACTGCAGTTCGGGACAGATTCAGGACTGCAATGTAAAGCATGTGTCCAGGTGTCCGCGGGAAGAAGACAAGGCTAAGAAGGAGAGCCGGCAGGCGTTCTGCTACTTAAAAGGACTGGTAGATTGTGCTCCGTGTGATGTGCAGGACTGCAATATTAAGAGAGTGCGTAGATGCCCGAGGGAAAATTAAGAATTGCTGCTGAAAACGGAAAAACTGTTTTCAGCAGTTTTTTACGAAAGAAGAGAACCTATTTGTATGCGAAAACAGGGGGGCTATCATGAAACAGACCGAAAGACCAATTGCAGTATTTGATTCAGGTGTAGGTGGAATAAGTGTATTACGCGAACTGGTACGCCTGATGCCAAATGAAAATTATATATTTTTTGGAGATTCTAAAAATGCACCTTATGGTGGAAAAAGCTTAGAAGAGGTGCGGGAACTTACGGAATGTCATGTAAGACATCTTCTGTCGGAAGGAGCAAAAGCAGTAGTGATTGCCTGTAATACAGCAACCAGTGCAGATGTCTCGATTTTGAGAAAAGAATATCCGGATGTACCGGTGGTTGGAATTGAACCTGCATTAAAGCCTGCAGTACAGTTTATGGAGCATCCACGGGTACTTGTTATGGCAACGCCAATGACAATCCGGGAAGAAAAATTTCAACGGCTTATGGCGCGTTATGAAAAGGAAGCGGAGATTTATCCGCTGGCATGTCCCGGAATTGTGGAATTTGTTGAGCGTGGAGAATTAAACAGTGCAGACTTGAAGGCGTTTTTATACAGACTGTTGAAACCATATTGTGAGGGAACAGTGGATGCAATCGTTTTGGGATGTACCCATTATCCTTTTGTAAAGGATGCAATAGCAGAAGTGATGGGGAATACGGTGGAATTTTTTGATGGAGGAGCCGGTGTGGCACGGGAGACCAGACGGCGGCTTATGGAAAAGGAATTATTGTATACCGGAGACGGAAAAGGCAGGGTAATATTTGAAAACAGCGCGGCAACACTGGAAAAGCTGCGATTGTGCGAAACATTACTTAATTCTAAATAAAATATAAATTAAATGGGAATATTTTTTTAGATTTTTTTAGAATCCTTTTCGAAAACTGACACACTTTAGACACATTTCATGGATATAATGAATCTATCAAATGAAGGAACGCAAAAATAAAAAAACAGATTTCCTTTCGTTTGAGAAAAAAGTGGCAATAATTTCCTTTTAATAGATGAAACATTTTCATAACTAAACTCCTCGAAAAAACAGTCCGGAAGGGCTGTTTTTTCATGCTAAAAAGAATGACTGATTTTTAATTGTGAAAAAGTAACAAAAAATCCTGGAAAATATATAAATATTAAGTAACAAAAAAAGAAAAAATATATTGCTATTACCAACAAAAAGAGTTAACATAGTTCCGGGTTTAGGAGAATGTAAAAAGAAAAAACAAGAGAAGAAAGGAAAGAGGTCATATTATGGAATCTTATGAATTTCTGCTTTTTTTAGCAATTATTTTAATTTCAACAAAAGTATTAGGACTTTTCTCACGAAAAGTGCATATGCCGGCAGTAGTAGGAGCACTGGCAGCCGGTATTATTTTAGGACCATCTGTATTAAAACTTATCACACTGGATGGAACCAACGGAGTATACCTTGAAATTACAGCTGAAATCGGAGTTATTTTCCTGATGTTCTCCGCAGGACTGGAGACTGATTTGAAAGAAATCAAGGCAAATGCATTGGCATCCTTTATCGTTGCTTTAATCGGAGTTATTGTTCCTCTGATTGGTGGATTTTTAGGGTATGCATTGTATTTCCATACAGATTTTGCAGATTATCAGGAGGTATTGAAATCTGTCTTTATCGGAGTTGTGCTGACAGCAACATCTGTGAGTATTACAGTAGAAACATTGCGTGAACTGGGACGTTTAAAGGGAAGAGTCGGAACAACCATTCTTGGCGCAGCTGTTATTGACGATATTCTTGGAATTATTGTACTTACCATTGTAACGAGCTTAAAGGATACAAGCGTAAATCCGGTTACTGTTATGGTTAAGATCGTTCTTTACTTTATTGTAATCGGAATCTTATTCTTCCTGGTATCAAAATGCAAACCATTAATTGAAAGCGAAGGTCAGAAAAGACGTGTTACTGTATTTGCACTGGCATTCTGCTTCCTGTTATCCTATGTATCGGAAAAATTCTTCGGCATTGCAGATATTACAGGGGCATATTTTGCAGGACTGATGCTTTGCAGCATGAAGAACGGTGAATATGTAAAAGACAGAATCAACTTCCCGTCTTACTTATTCTTCTCACCGGTATTCTTCGCAAGTATCGGTATTAAGACATCCTTAGACGGAATGACAGGTTCTATGATAGGATTTACCATTATCCTTTTAGTTATTGCTTTACTGACCAAGGTGGTTGGATGCGGACTGGGCGCAAAGTTCTGCCGCTATACAAATAAAGAAGCATTACAGATTGGTGTCGGAATGATTTCCCGTGGTGAGGTTGCGTTAATTGTTGCCCAGAAGGGATATCAGTGCGGCATGTTAGACGATAGATTCTTCGCACCAATCGTACTGGTAGTAATCGTGACAACATTGATTACCCCGATTCTGCTGAAGCTGGTAATGAATGATAAACAGTCTGAACAGCCGGTAGCATAAAAGTCAGATAGCGCAGTAAAATAAAATCCTGCAGACCAAAAATAAATGTAAGTTTGTTACATTTGCGTCCGCAGGATTTTCTTGTAATTGCGCATAGCTATTGATTTTATTATTATTTGCAGCTTGCTATTTAGATAAACGTTTGTGTAGTCTGCCAAAGCAGGGATGCTTATCGGGGCTGTTAGTAGTATCTGGAATTTGTTCTTTATCTGGCAACGCTGGTACAGGGATGTACCAGCGAGGTGCATAGGAACAGGGATGTGACTTTGCACCGGTTGCCGGAACAGAGACAACGAAAAAACAAATTCCAGATACTACTTACACCCTGATACCGCATCCCGTCTTGGCAGACTACACAGACGCCATTCAAAAAGATAAATTATAAAATGTAAAGAACTATCGAAAGAAAAGAAAGAGGACAAAACGTGGAACAAAAGAAAACTCTTGGACAATTGTTTGTACCAATCTGCCTGGAAACATTATGTTATATGCTTTCCGGCATGGTGGATACACTGATGCTTTCATCTGTGGGAGATGCAGCAGTCGGTGCTGTTGGAACAGCCAATACCTATATAGGTATTTTTATCATTATGTTTTCTGTTATTTCAGCCGGAATGATTGCGGTTATGACGCAGTATATCGGTGCCGGAAAAGAGGGGATTGCATATCAGGCAAGACAGCTTGGCATGTTATTTAACGCTATTGTAGGAGCAATTCTTGCGGTATTTTTGTTCTTCCAGTCAGGAATGATATTATCAGCGGTTGGTGTGGCAGATTCTCTGATGGAGTATGCAAAAACATATCTTAGGATTGTGGGAGGCGGATGTATTTTAAACGCACTGATTCCGATTTTCTCCAGCTACTTAAGAGCGTTTGGATATACTAGACAGCCTCTTGTGGCAACGGTATCTGCCAACATTTTAAATCTTATCTTAAATGCAGTATTCCTTTTTGGGTTCCACTATGGAGTAGCAGGAGTTGCTGCAGCAACAGTAATTTCAAGGCTATTGAATCTTGGCCTGGTAATCTGCTTCGGACATTATTATATTCATGCGAAGGAGAAGAAGGAGAGGCTTAAGAACCGTGTGGTATTCGGACAGATTGTCAAGGTCGGACTGCCTTCTGCCTTGGAAACAGCACTATATAATGTGGCAATGACTTTGATTATCCGTTTCTTAAATCAGATGGATGCCAATGGAATGAACGTAACAGCCCGTTCCTATGCCATGCAGATTACAAATTTTTCTTACTGCGTAGGTGCAGCGTTAGCCCAGGCAAATGCAATTATGGTCGGCTGGCGGATTGGTGCACAGGATTATGAAGCCTGCGATAAAGGAACCAGAAAAGCAGCAGTTGTAGGTGTAATTGTTGCGACGATACTGGAGAGCATCTTCGCGTTATCGTCCCACTGGCTGATACAGATGTTTACGGCTGATCCACAGATGGTATCTCTGGTTGGAAAGCTGCTGGCTATCGATATTATCCTTGAAATTGGACGGGTGACTAATCTGGTATACGGAAATGCTTTAAAGACCAGCGGTGATGCGGTATTTACTACAGTGATTGCTGCGATATTCATGTACCTGTGTGCGGTGGGGGGAACTTATTTCTTCGGAATTCATCTAGGATTGCTGGTTTGTGGAGCATATATCGGTATGGCAATGGATGAATGTGTCCGGGCAGTGGGAATGATTTTACGGTGGCGGAGCGGAAAATGGAAACAGAAGGTATTGATAAAAGAAAACGCCTAGTATAAAATAAGAGAAAAATTGAAAGTAAGGAGCGGAAGCATGGCAGATACTGAGATTAATCTGGCACAATTAAAAGAATATAAGACTGGGGAATACCAGTTAATCGATATCAGAAATGAGGATGCCTTCCGCTATGGAAGTATCAGGGGAGCAGTCAATCTGCCGGAGCAGGAGATTCTTTTGAGAAAAGAGGAACTATCGGCAGACAAGCGTCTGATACTATTTTGTGCCAAAGGAATCAACAGTATCGGAGTAGCGGAAAGACTAAGGGAAGAAGGTTTTGATGCAGTCAGCTTAGAGGGCGGCTATGGCGCATATCTGCTGGACAGTTTCCAGAAGAAAACATCAGAGAAAGAGGAACGCTGTCAGGAAATTGAGAAGAGCATCCGCAAGAAATTTCATAAAGCAATCTTTAGTAAATTCGCAAAAGCAATCAATGAATACGAACTGTTGCAGCCGGGAGACAAAGTGGCAGTATGTATTTCCGGTGGTAAGGACTCCATGCTGATGGCAAAACTCTTTCAGGAATTGCAGCGGCATAATAAATTCCAATTTGAACTGGTATTCTTAGTGATGGATCCGGGATACAGTGAGATGAACCGTAAAGTGATTGAACGGAATGCAGAGCTGATGCAGATTCCGATTACGGTATTTGAAACACAGATTTTTGATGCGGTATATGAGATTGAAAATTCTCCGTGCTATCTGTGTGCGAGAATGCGCCGCGGTTATTTATATAGTAAGGCAAAGGAATTAGGCTGTAATAAGATTGCACTGGGACATCATTATGATGATGTCATTGAGACTATTTTAATGGGAATGCTCTATGGTGCACAGGTACAGACCATGATGCCGAAGCTTCACAGCACGAATTTTGAAGGAATGGAACTGATTCGTCCGATGTATTTAATCCGGGAGGATGATATCAAGCACTGGAGAGATTATAATGATTTGCATTTTATCCAGTGTGCCTGCCATTTTACCGATACCTGTACCACCTGTGACCCGGATGGACGTACCGTATCAAAACGGATGGAAATCAAACAGCTGATTGCCAGATTAAAAGAAGTGAATCCATATGTGGAAAATAATATCTTCCGCAGTGTGGAAAATGTAAATTTAAGTACCATTATCGCTTATAAGAAAGATGGGGTAAAACATTCTTTTTTAGAAACCTATGTGAATGGAGCGGATGAGTAACATGCAAAAAGAACCCAAAAGGAGCATAAAACCATGGGAAAAGAAGTAAAGACTAATGCCATGCGGATTTTAGACCGGCATAAAGTGGCATATGAAATCTTAAATTATGAATGTGATGAATTTATTGACGGACTGCATACGGCAGAGCTTACCGGAGCACCGGTGGAGCAGACGTATAAGACACTGGTCATGCAGGGAAAAAGCAAGGCATATTATGTCTTTGTGGTACAGATTGCAGAAGAGGTGGATCTAAAGGCGGCAGCAAGGGCGGCCGGTGAGAAATCCGTAGAAATGATTCATGTAAAAGATATTACAAAGATTACCGGTTATGTAAGAGGCGGCTGCAGTCCCCTTGGAATGAAGAAACAGTTTCCGACCATTTTAGATAAAAGTATGGAACAGTTTGATAAAATCTATATCAGTGGAGGAAGGATCGGCACATCCATGGCGTTATCTCCGGCAGACTTAGCAGCAGTAACCGGAGCAGCCTATGCAGATATTACTGCAAAATAAAGGAAAGAAATGAAATAAAAAAACAAGTGGAAGGAGCGTATTTATTATGAAGGAAACATTAAAGAGAATCAAAGCAGATGTTATATTATCCGCTATTCTTTGTGTGGCACTGGGAGTTATTCTTATGATATGGCCTACGCAGGTAACAAAGGTACTTTGCTATATTTTGGCAGCTATTTTATGCGTGATGGGAATCGGACATATTATTTCTTATATGAGAAATAAACTCGAAAGCAGGCTGGGACTGGCAACCGGAATTGCACTGGTTATTTTGGGGGTATGGATTCTGGTACAGCCATTGAACTTTGCAAAGATATTCCCGGTAGTAATCGGAGTCGTATTGCTGATGCATGGTCTGGAAGACTTACGGATGACCATCGAAGCAAAGCAGAATGGTGACACAGCATGGGGAATCCTGCTTTTGATTACAATTCTTAATTTTGCATTCGGAATATTATTAATCTGGAAAGCCATCGAGATGGTACAGATTGCTATGGTAATCGTAGGAATTGCACTGATTTATGACGGACTGAGTGATTTGTTTGTAGTATATCGTGTGGCAGGTGCTGTCAAAGCGGCAAAACAGGCGGCAGAAGCCATTGATGTAGAAGCAGTAGAAGAAGATTCAGAAGAAAATGAATAATTTAGAAGCATAATCAGGAGGCGTATTATCAATGCGGCAGATGGAGTTTAAAATGGAGAGAACCGGGTTACTGGAAGTAGGAGATGTGTTACCGGTGACAGAGAGTAAGCTGCCGACTTCCTATTACTATACACTTGGAAATGCATTTGCAATGTCAGCAAATTATACCTTCCGGGAACGCCTGAAGTCTACCGAAGGGACGGTAGTGGACGTAAAGGAAACACCGAAGGGCTTTTTTGTGACGGTAGAATTTGATGAGTAAAAAAGTTGTAATCGCAGATAAAATGTTATAGAATAGGCGTGTGGGGTAACAAAAGACAAAGAGGAGCAATTTAGATGCGTTATCTACCAATAAAAAAGGTGGAAGCCGGAATGGCACTGGCTCAGGACATATTAGACGGTCAGGGAGTCATGCTTTTAGGCAGACATCAGATTTTGAATCAGGAACAGATAGAGAATCTGGATAAGATGGGTTATCCGGGTCTTTATATTGATGATAAGTTTTCCGAAGAAATAGAGATTGCCGAAGTAATTAAGCCGTCTATTCACTCAAAGAGCCTGGAAATAGTACATCATCTGTTTGTTGACCGCATGGAAGAGGAAGATGTCAGTGAACAGGAATGGCAGATCCGGGAAGCTGTCATGCAGGTGGTGGACAGTCTTCTGGAAAATGAAGAAGTAATGTATAACATGATGAGCCTTAAGAATTATGATGATTATACTTATTTTCATTCTGTAAATGTGGAAATTTTATCCGCAGTAATCGGAGCACATTATGGAATGGATGAGTATGAGCTCCGCATTCTTACTACCGCTGCATTACTTCATGATATCGGAAAGAAATTCTTAGAGATAGATATATTAAATGCACGTCGTGCACTGACCGAGGATGAAAGAAGAATCGTATTACAGCATCCGAAGTTAGGATATGAGTTCCTGAGGGATAATTTTGATTTCGCACCGGAAGTATATCTTGGTGTATTAGAACATCATGAATGCTATAATGGCGAAGGTTATCCGATGCGAAAATCCGGTGATGAAATCAGTATTTATGGAAGAATTATCAAACTGGCAGATGTGTATGATGCCATGATTTCAAAACGGCCATACCGTGATCCGATGCCACCGGCAGATGTCATTGAATATATAATGGCAATGAACGGTTCGGAGTTTGATCCGAAGCTGGTGGAAGTATTTTTACGCTGGGTGGCTGTCTATCCGGCAGGCTGTGAAGTGGAGCTTTCTGATGGCAGAATGGCAGTAGTAAAGCATAATTATCAGGGATTTGTGCTTCGCCCGATTGTAAAAGTCTGTGATACAGGAGAAATCATAGACCTTAAGAATGATAAGGAAGCAAGAAGTATCACCATAGTGCGACTGGTCGTTTAGACGGCTGTTTGATAGGAAGATGAGAGGAAGTTATGACGAATCAGGGAAGGAACGCAATCGATACACTGCTTGCGGAGAGCCTAAAAGAGCTGACAATCAAGCAACCTATAGAAAAGATTACAATCAAGGAGATAACTGATAAAGCGGGAGTTATCCGTCCGACCTTTTATAATCATTTTCAGGATAAGTATGAACTGTTAGAGTGGATTATCCGGACTGAATTATTAGAGCCGGTAAAGCCGTTGATTCAGAATGGAATGATTGATCAGGCGTTAATTATTATATTTGCTGGTATTGAAAAAGAAAAAGATTTCTATACCAAAGCAAGCCGCTTAGAGGGACAGAACTCTTTTGAAGATATTGTAAAGGAATGCATTACGGGAACACTGATAGAAGTATTGGAAGAGAAGAATCTGGATAAGAAGATTCCGTCGCCATGGCTTACAAAAGAGCGGATTGCCCGGTATCATGCCCAGTCCTTATGTTTTCTGGTAATTACCTGGATAAAAAGTGGAATGTCTATGCCTGCAAAAGAGATGTCGGATATTTATAATTATATGATCCGCAATTCTATCGCAGATATTATAGGCGATAATTAATATACAAATTGGCAGATATGTATAGCAACTGTTACAGATTCAACAATTTGTATATTGGATTGATACAGCCAAAAAAGATTGCATATGTTCGGATGCAGTCTTTTTTTTTATACTCTTACCTAGAAAAACATGAAAAAGAAAGAGATGGTAAAGAGATGATTAAATTTGGAAAGGGCGTCGTAAAGCACAGAGTCCTGATACTTATTATCAGTTTTGCTTTACTGATTCCAGCAGCATTTGGTTACTTTAACACAAGGGTTAACTATGATATCCTTTCCTATCTGCCAGATGAATTAGAGTCCATGAAAGGACAGGATATTCTGGTAGATGAGTTCGGTACAGGAGCATTTTCCCTATGTGTCATTGAAGGTATGGAAGATAAAGATATCTCCACCCTTCGGGAACAGATTGCAGATGTAGACCATGTTAAATCTGTTATATGGTATGATTCACTGGCAGACTTATCCGTACCAATGGACGTATTGCCGGATGAAATTTATGACATATTCAACAATGATGAATCGGACAGCACGCTGATGGCGGTTTTGTTTGATACTTCCATGTCAGCAGATGAGACAATGGATGCCATTGAAGAGATTCGTGGAATCACAACAAAACAGTGTTACTTAAGTGGTATGTCAGCAGTTGTAACAGACATTAAGGATCTGACCAACAAAGAGGTTCCGTTTTATGTATTGATTGCAGTATTGTTATCTGTTCTGGTACTTTCCCTGACAATGGATTCCGCAATCATTCCGTTGTTCTTCTTATTAAGTATCGGAATGGCAATCGTATATAATCTGGGAAGTAACGTAATAAAAGGAGAAATTTCCTATGTAACGCAGGCATTGGCGGCAGTCTTACAGCTTGGTGTTACCATGGACTACTCCATTTTCCTGTGGCACAGTTATCAGGAGAATCAGGAACGATTCCCGGGAGATAAGAATCGTGCCATGGCACATGCAATTTCAAATACCATTACTTCTGTAGTCGGAAGTTCCATTACTACAGTAGCCGGATTTATTGCATTATGCTTCATGAGCTTTACCCTGGGACTTGACCTTGGTGTGGTAATGGCTAAGGGTGTTATCTTTGGTGTAATTGCCTGCGTAACCATCCTTCCATCCCTGATTCTGGTATTTGATAAGGCAATTGAGAAAACCAAACACCGTGTTATTCTGCCGGACCTTGGAAATATTGCAAACTGGATTACCAGCCATTATTACATATTCATTATTTTATTCCTGGTAATCTTAGGACCTGCAATCTGGGGTTATAACAATACGAACGTATATTATGATCTGGCTGGTACATTGCCGGATTCACTGGAAAGTATTGCAGCAAATAACAAGCTGGAAGAAAATTTTGATATGGGTGCTACCCACATTGTTTTAGTAGACAGCAGCTTAGAGCCAAAGACCATATCGAAGATGATTGATGAAATCGATGATGTGGATGGTGTAAAGGCAACACTTGGTCTGGATGCAATCGTCGGACCGGCAATTCCAAGAGATGTCATCCCGGATTCTATCCGTGGCGAGCTGGAAAATGAAAATTATGAACTGCTGCTGATTACTTCCGAGTATAAAGTAGCATCAGATGAAGTAAATGCACAGTGTGATGCCATCAGCGGCATTATTAAGAACTATGATGAAAATGGCATGTTAATTGGTGAAGCACCATGTACGCAGGATCTGATTACCACGACAGACCATGACTTCAAAGTCGTAAGTGCAGTATCTATCGGAGCAATTTTCGTAATCATCGCAGTTGTATTTAAATCTATATCACTGCCGATTATCCTGGTAGCTGCAATTTACTTTGCAATCTTTATCAACATGGGTATTCCGGCATACACCGGTACACAGCTTCCGTTTATCGCATCCATCGTAATCGGAACCATTCAGCTGGGTGCAACGGTTGACTATGCAATCCTGATGACCAATAAATATAAAAAAGCAAGATATAAGGGAGCCGGGAAGAAGGAAGCAATTACAAGTGCCTTGCAGAGCTCCATCCAGTCCATTATCGTATCCGCATTAAGTTTCTTCGCAGCAACCTTTGGTGTAGGACTTTATTCTGATATCGATATGATTAGTTCCTTATGTACATTGATGGCAAGAGGTGCACTGATTAGTATGTTGGTTGTAATCTTTGTACTACCTTCATTGTTTATGATATTTGATAAAGTAATCTGCGTAACCAGTGCTGGTTTCCGCAACAAGAACAAAACGGTATAGATTAAGAAGGAGGACATAACAATGAAATTTTCAGAATTAAAGAATAAATTCAAAAATAAATATGCGATTCGTGTAATCGCAGGTGTGCTGATGGTGGCAATGCTTGGAACCAGTTATGGCGTATGGCAGGTAAATGCAGCAAAGCCATCTACCGAAAGCGTATCAGAGGAGACTACTGAGAAAGAAGCTTCTACGGAGGATACAGATGCAGAAAATGCAGACGCAGAAGAAACCAAATCGGAATTAAAAGACCAGCTGGGAAATCTTCTGAATTCCGATAAGGAAACAGAAGAAACCGGAAAAGATGAAACAGTATATATGATTGCAGATGCAGATGGTACCGTAAATAAAACCATCGTAAGTGACTGGTTAAAGAATAAAGAGAATGCAGATACTTTGGAGGACGCATCTGATTTAAAGGATATCAAGAATGTAAAAGGCGATGAGACCTTCAAACAGGATGGAGATAAAGTAACCTGGGATGCACAGGGAAATGATATCTTCTATCAGGGTACTACGGATAAAGAAGCTCCGATTACCCAGAAAATTACTTACTATCTGGATGGAAAAGAAATTGCTCCAAAGGATTTAGCCGGAAAGAGCGGAAAAGTTACCATGCGTTTTGAATTTACCAATAATGAGAAGACAACAAAGACTATCGATGGCAAATCCACAGATGTCTATGTTCCGTTCTCTGTTGTAACCGGAATGGTATTAAATGATAACTTCACGAATGTAGAAGTTACCAATGGAAAAGTAATTTCTGATGGAAAAAACAATATTGTGGTAGGAATCACAATGCCAGGTTTAAAAGAAAGCCTTGGTATTGATGATGCTGACCTTGGTGATGATGTCCAGTTCCCGGATTATGTAGAAGTAACTGCAGATGTAGAAGATTTCTCACTGGACATGACAGTATCCATGGCATCCAGCAACCTTCTTTCTGAAATGAATGTAAATGGAGATATTGACTTATCTGTATTATCCGATACAATAGATGAGATGACTGATGCATCTGACCAGTTGGTAGATGGCAGCAGCGAGTTATCCGACGGACTGAAAACATTACAGAGCAGTCTTGGAGAATTTAAAGCTGGTGTTGGAACAGCACAGTCTGGTGTGAAAGATTATACTTCTGGTGCATCTGCAGTAGCAGATGGTGCAAATACCTTAAACTCCGGCATTGCAAAGCTTGCAGAAAGTGCTCCGGCACTGACAAGTGGTGTATCTGCATTAAAGACTGGTGTGCAGCAGGCAGGAGCCGGTGCAACACAGATTAATGGTGGAGTTGCCCAGCTGGTAGATGGAATCGGAACCTTGAAATCTACTGTAAATGGCAGTCTTGCAGGAATGGATGCTTATGCATCTTCAGCAGATGCACAGGCAGCATTTACTTCCGCATTGACTGATTATACCAGTGCAGCAGTAAATTATCTTGCAGTATTACAGCAGTTACAGACCCCGGGAAGTACATTAAACGGTGCCTATTCACAGGTAGTAGCAGCAACCGGTGGCGGATTACAGGCGGTTAATGCAGATGCTAATATTTATGTGCTGGATGATACAACCAATGCAACACTTTTAGCAGTAACTACCCAGGCAGGCAGTGCGGTTGATTTCAATAGCTTAAGCACAGCTTATGCAGCCCAGTTACAGAATATTTCAGCAGTTGCAACCAAGCTTGGAACTACAGGTGGTGCACAGGCACTGGCTCAGGTACAGGCAGGACTTGCACAGTTTGATGATACACAGCTTGCAACCTTAAAGACTGGAGCAGCATCCTTAGATGCAGGCCTGAATGGTGACGATGGAATTGTAGCAGGTGTTAATACATTAGACAGCTCTGTAAATGGCGCACTTTCACAGGGAATTACAGATTTGACCAATGGTGCAAAACAGCTGGCAGACGGAGCAAATACCTTAGTTGCAAATAATGACAAACTGAATGCAGGAATGACTTCTTTAAAGAGTGCAACAGACCTTCTGATAAATGGTGTAGACCAGTTAGAGGATGGCTCTGAGACACTGGCAGATGGAATGGCACAGTTTGATGAGCAGGCAATTGAGAAACTTGCAGATGCTTACAACGGAGATTTGAAAGAACTCTTGGATAAAGTAGATGCAGTACTGGATGCCGGAAATGAATATAACACATTTACCAGGACAGCAGATGGTGTCAAAGGAAATGTAAAATTTATTTGGGAAACTGCTTCCATTAAGGCAGAGGATTAAGTATAATAATTTTAAGAGAAAGGAGGACGGAAGATGAACTGGATAGAAACATTAATAATTGTATGCGGACTTTCCATGGATGTATTTGCTTCAGTAGAATGTCAGGGAGCAATGTTAGCTAGGATTCGTACCAAACAGCTTGTGCTGGTGACATTACTGGTATCCGTATGGCAGGTAATTGTTTTATATCTTGGAAATCTTGGAGCCGACCTCCTGTGTAAATATGATATTAAAGAATCACAGGTTATATTAGGTGAAGTGATCTCAGTGGCAGTATTCCTGTGTCTGGGAATCCGGCTTTTGATTAAAGCCTGGAAGAATGACCGGATTGATGAACGCCGGGAAGAGAACCTTGGCGTACATAAATTCGTACGGATTTGTGCTGTAACATCATTTTATACATTCCTGACCGGTGCAGCATTTGGCTTTCTGGGAACAAGCCTACTGTCATTAATACTGGTTGGAATCATACTTACTGTTGTCTGTGTAGTCGGTGGTGCTTATGTTGGATATCATTTCGGCTATGAACAGAAGACAAAGGTATATCTGATTGGAGGAATTCTTCTTCTGGTTGGCGGAGTAGATGTAATAATAAGGTTTATATTATAAATATAAGGGCGTGAAAATACCGCCGGCAGCTGCGTTGGGAGCACAGCTGCCGGCGGTATTTGTATTTTCCCCTTGTTAAGTAGCAAGGGCGGGGGGTATAATAGCCACAAGGAAAGGAGGCAGTGACCACAATGCTGAAACTTCGAATTGGACAACTACATCAGGACATTATTATGCAGCCGGGAGAAAGCATCGCACAGGCACTGCTTCGGAAAGATTATAAGGTTCCTATGGCATGTGGTGGAAACGGCACCTGTGGGAAATGTAAAGTAGAGATAGACGGTGCATGGGTGAATTCCTGTAAACGCTATCCGAAACCGGAAGAAGATATTATAATTTCCGCCTTTGGCTGGGAAGAAGGAAGAGAAGAATTAACCCAGATTGCAGGAGTAGAAAAAATAAATATAACAGAAGACAGGGCACGGGAAGCAAAACGACAAACGAGGAAAGCATTTCTTGCAGTGGATATTGGAACGACTACCATAGCAGCGGCGCTGGTAGATAAGGAGACGGGAGCGGTGCTTGCTACAGCAGGCTGCGGCAACAGCCAGCGTATATTTGGACAGGATGTATTAAGCAGAATTAAGGCATCTGTAGCTGGAGCGGGTGAAAAATTAAAGACATTAATCCGGCAGGATATTTTTAGCCTGTCAGAAGAGATACAGAAGAAACAGAAAGATATTGTAATGGAGCATATTTATATCGCAGGAAATACCACTATGGAACATCTTTATATGGGAGATTCCTGTGAGGGACTTGGTAAGGCGCCGTTTACTCCGGTCAGTCTCGCAGAACGAAAGGACAGTCTTTCGGATATGCCGGTGACGTTACTGCCTGGAATTTCAGCATTTGTTGGTGCAGATATTGCAGCTGGCATGCTGGCGTGCGGAATGGATGGAGAAGAAAAGCCATCCCTGCTTTTGGATTTGGGAACGAATGGAGAAATGGTGCTGGCATTAGAGGATAAGATGATTGCCACCTCGGCACCGGCAGGACCGGCGTTAGAAGGTGGCAATATTTCATGCGGTGTTGCCAGTGTGACCGGAGCAATCAGCAAGGTGCGTGTCATTGGAGAGCGGGCAATTATCGGAACGATTGGAAACGCACCGGCAACGGGAATCTGTGGAACCGGCGTGTTAGAGCTGGTGGCAGGACTTTATGAAAATCATATCATAGATGCATCCGGTCAGATGAAGGAAAAATACAGGGAAGAAGGGTTTCCGCTGGCACGGATGAAGGATGGAAGACAGATTACTTTTACCCAGCAGGATATCAGAGAGGTGCAGCTTGCCAAAGCGGCAATTCACAGCGGAATCGAATTACTGTTAGAGCAGGCAGGCATTTCCATGGGAGAGATAAAAAAAGTATATTTGGCAGGAGGCTTTGGGGTATATCTGGATGTGCATATAGCAGCAGGCATTGGACTGCTTCCGGCGGAATTAGAGAAGTGTACAAAAGCAGTCGGAAATACATCTCTGCAGGGCTGTATCGCCTATGGAAGTTCGGAAGAAAACAGGAGCCGCACGGAAGAAATGATAAGAAAATGTGAATCAATCAATCTTGCAGAACAGGCGGACTTTGAGGAACGATATGTTGCCAATATGAATTTCCCAGAATAGAAATAAAAGAGGAAGAAATCATGAAGAAAATATTACTCACGGCAGTAAATGCAAAGTATATTCATTCGAATCTTGCGGTTTACAGCCTGCGGGCATATGCCAGAGAATTAAAAGAAAATATAGTACTGGCAGAATACACCATTAATAACCGGACAGAATATATTTTAAGGGAGATTTATCTGAAAAAGCCGGATGTAATCTGCTTTTCCTGCTATATCTGGAACATTTCCATTATTTTAGAAGTGGCAGAGGAATTTCATAAACTTTGTCCCAAGGTTCCAATCTGGGTAGGAGGCCCGGAGGTTTCCTATGAAGTGGAGGCGTTCTTAAAAGAGCATCCGTTTATTACCGGTGTCATAATCGGCGAAGGGGAGAAAACTTTCTCGGAGCTTTGCAGGTATTATGTGAAGGAAGAAGGCAGTTTGGAGGAGATGAAGGGCATAGCCCTTTTTGATGAAGCTGGAAATGTGCAGATTCATGTGCCACAGGAAATTCTTGATATGAATACGATTCCCTTCTGCTATGATTTGTCGGAGGATTTTTCCCACCGGATTATCTATTATGAATCCAGCAGGGGCTGTCCGTTCCGTTGCAGCTATTGCCTGTCCTCGGTAGAGAAGATACTTCGGTTCCGGGATGTGGAAATCGTAAAAAGAGAGTTACAGTTTTTCTTAGACCAGAAGGTAAAACAGGTTAAATTTGTTGACCGTACTTTTAATTGTGACAAAAAGCATGCCATGGCAATCTGGCAGTATATTTTAGAACATGATAATGGAATCACGAATTTTCATTTTGAAATTGCAGCGGATTTGCTGACGGATGAGGAAGCAGACTTAATTGCAAAGATGCGTCCGGGCCTGATACAGTTGGAAATCGGGGTACAGTCCACCCATGATGAAACAATCCGGGAAATCCACCGCCATATGGATTTAAAAGATGTGCACCAGATGATGAAAAAAGTCCAGAAGGCAGGAAACATTCATCAGCACCTGGATTTAATCGCAGGACTGCCTTTTGAAGATTATGAAACATTTACCCATTCCTTTGATGATATTTATGAATGGAAACCGGAGCAGCTGCAGCTTGGTTTCTTAAAGGTTTTAAAAGGCTCTTATATGTATGAACATGCAGAAGAGTATGAGGCAGTATACCGGGCAAAACCACCTTATGAGGTGCTTCGGACGAAGTGGCTTTCCTATGAAGATATCTGTAACATAAAGCTGGCAGAAGAAATGCTTGAGGTATATTATAACAGCACACAGTTTCCGGTGAGCATCCGGCTGCTAGAGACGATACACGAAAGTGCTTATCATATGTTTGAAAATCTGGGACATTTCTATGAGGAACATGGCTACCTTGCCATGAGCCATACCAGAATGCGGCGAAGCGAGATTCTCTTAGAATATGTAGAAAGCCTTGGGGTGGCTGACATGGAAGTGTTCTATCAGGCGGCAACTTATGATATTTACAGCAGGGAAAATGCCAAGAGCCGTCCGAAATGGGCAAAGGATTATGCGCAGTGGAAAGATGTGACAAGAGCATATTGCCCGAAGGGAAGCCTTGCGCATATCGAATGCTTTGACTATAGCTTCGAAGAAGATACATTTGGCAGAAAATGCGGACCATACTATCTGAAATTTGATTATGAAAACAGAAATCCGCTGACAAATCAGGCGGAAGTTACGAAAATTCAGTGGGAGGGAGAGACAAAGTGACAAAAAGAACGGTAGAAATATTAAAAAGATTAGATGAAACCTATGGTACTGAATACATCTGTTATCTGAATCATGAGACACCTTGGCAGCTTCTGATAGCAGTAATCTTAAGTGCGCAGTGTACCGATGCCAGGGTAAATATTGTGACAGAAACATTGTTTAAAAAATATGACACCTTAGAGAAATTTGCCAATGCAGATCTGGCGGAATTAGAGGAGGACATCCGTTCCACCGGATTTTATCACAATAAGGCGAAGAATATCATATCCTGTGCGAGGACGCTGGTTCGGGAATATCATGGAGAAGTTCCGTCTACATTGGAAGAACTTACTTCCCTTGCAGGAGTTGGACGAAAGACTGCAAATGTCATCCGGGGAAATATTTACCATGACCCAAGTATCGTAGTAGATACCCATGTAAAACGTATTTCCAAACGCCTTGGATTTACAAAAGAGGATGATCCGGTAAAAGTAGAATATGATCTGATGAAAGTATTACCGAAGGATCACTGGATTTTATATAACATCCAGATTATAACATTCGGAAGAAATATCTGTTTTGCAAGAGGACCAAAGTGCAGCGAATGTTTCTTACAGGATTTGTGTAAAGCAGAGGATAAGCGGAAATGATACCACAGGATTATACAGTAATTGACCTTGAAATGACGGGACTTCATCCGAAAAATGATGCCATCCTTGAGGTGGGAGCGGCAAAAATAAGAAATAGCGAAGTGACGGATACCATGGACATTTTTGTGAATCCCGGCAGGAAAATTACGCAGGAAATAATAGAACTTACCGGAATTACCGATGAGATGGTAAAGGAAGGATTAAGTCCGGCAGCAGCATTTCATAAGACAGCAGAATTTATCGGAGATGATATTCTGGTGGGACACAATATCATATTTGACTACAGCTTCTTAAAGCAGCAGGCAGTCAATGAGAAAGTGCCGTTTGAAAAAAAAGCAGTAGATACGTTGAAAGCAGCACGCAAATGTATGCTGCGTCCGGAAAAAAAGTCTTTGGAATGTCTCTGCGATTACCTTGATATTGAGCGGGAGCGGGAGCACCGGGCAATCTATGATGCACTGGCAACCCATGAACTTTATCAGTATTTACAAAAGACATATGGAGAAACAAATCCGGAAGTATTTGAACCGAAAGATTTGATATATAAAACAAAACGCCAGACTCCTGCAACGAAAATTCAAAAAATTCACTTGAAGGAACTGGCGGATTATCATAAAATAGAACTTGACATTGTCTGGGAACAACTGACCAGAAGCGAAGCATCGCGTCTTATGGATAAGTTGATTTCACAGTATGGAAGATGCCCGAAAGATTAGGAAAGTTTTTCTTTGATACGTTTTCTGGAGCCTTCCGGCAGTGCGGCAAGCTTCTGATATACTTCGGTCAGTGAACTGCAGTCGTTTGTTTCTTTTAAAAGAGGAACTAACAACGTATAATTATCTGTAATATCGCTGCCGCAGCGGATGCCAAAGAGCAGAATATCGATGGCGGCTTTTGCTTCAGACTGGTCACAGAGCAGTTTGCCAAGTTTTGCAATGGTACAGATTAAAGTATTATAATTTTCATCAAACTCGGTCAGAGCTGCAAGGCTGGCAGCACCGTAAGCTAATTTTAAATCGGTATTGGTTTTGCCATTCAGATTAACGATTTTTTTAGCAGACAGCTGACGAAGTGTTTCATAAAGGGTGAGGACATCTTCAGATGCCTGTGCCGGGGGAGTCAGCAGTTCTTCCGGAATAGTAATATAAGGAAGGTTGTCAAGACTGCGGCGGCGGGTGGCGTTGGCTTTATTTTCACGGGCCCAGAACTGCTCGGTAATTTCCTGTTCCTGTTTGGTAATCTGACGCTTTCTGGAGTTTAGAAAAACAACAAAAATGATAAAGCATATGAGTATGATAGGAAACATAGTTTGCTCCTTTCGAAAGTATAGTAGTATAAAAATAAATATGAGGTGAATGAAATGATTAATTTTAAAAATTCAAAAGGGAAAAAATATTTCGCAGGATTTATCGCAATTATTCTCGTTGCAGCAATGGTATTATCCCTTTGCATCACTATTTTTTCCTAGAATTTTTTATGCATTCATCATGTCATAATATACAGAAATCGCGTATTTCTGTCAAATATATTAGTAGTTATGACGCTTGAAAATGCAAAGTTATATGATAAAATGAGTGTTAGCAAAACTTTCACAGTGTAATCTGGTGAATAAAAAGCTTTAAAATGTCTTGAGGGTTTAAGAGATTGAGAGGAAGAATATGAAAAAAATAAAATTAGTGCTTCCGATTCTGGGACTGGTACTCGCAGTAACAGCGGGTGTATCAGCAACCGCAATTGTGAAAGCGGATGAAAATGCAGAAGTGATTCCACAGAACGTATATATCGGGGATGTGTCTGTAGGCGGAATGAGTGAATCAGATGCAGAGGCAGCTGTAGAAGCAGCAGTATCTGCTTATGAGGATGCAACCTTTGAACTGTCTGCTGCAGAAAACAGCGTAAAGGCAAGCCCTTCTGATCTGGGACTGAGCTGGAGCAATAAGGATATTGTAAAAGAAGCAATGAATTATACCCGTACGGGAAATCTCCTGGAGCGTTACAAAGCGAAGAAAGATCTGGAAAAGGAAAATAAAGTATTTGATATTATATATACCGTAGATACAGATACCGCAAAAAGTTTTCTGGAAAATCATGCCAAAGAGCTGAATCAGGAAGCGGTCAACAATGGCCTTACACGTGAGGATGGTGAATTTAAAATCATCGACGGACAGGAAGGTATCGAAGTAGATGAGGATGCTTCTGTAGAAAGTTTACAGAAATATTTTACCGAAGAATGGAAGGGCGGAGACGCAGCCATCAGTCTGGTAGCAAATGTGGTAGAGCCGGAAGGAACTGCAGAAGAACTTTCCAAGGTAAAGGATTTACTGGGCTCTTTCTCTACCGACTTCAGTGATTCTTCTGCCGGTCGTGTGGCAAATGTAAAAAATGCAGTAAGTAAAATCGATGGAACCGTACTTTACCCGGGAGAGGAATTTTCTGTGTATGAAGCTATTGCACCACTGGACGCTTCCGGTGGATATGAACTGGCAGGTGCATATGAGAATGGTACAACCGTAGAATCTTATGGTGGTGGGGTATGTCAGGTTTCCACAACGCTTTATAATGCAGTTATCCGTGCAGAACTGGATATTACCGAGCGTTATGCACATTCCATGCTGGTAACATATGTACAGCCATCTATGGATGCAGCGATTGCCAGCAATTTAAAGGATTTGAAATTCAAGAATAATCAGGAGGCTCCGATTTATATTGAAGGATACTGCAGCGGCGGTATTGTATATTTCAACGTATTTGGTCAGGAGACAAGACCGGCTGACCGTCAGGTAAGCTTTGTCAGTGAAACGGTCAGTGAAGAAGAGCCGACTATTCAGGTGCAGACTACCGAAGACCCGATTGGAACTGTAACCGTTCAGAAAGCACACATCGGTAAATCGGCAAAACTCTGGAAGATTGTTACCGTAGATGGCGTAGAAGAAAGCAGAGAGGTATTTAATACCAGTAAATATAAAGCAACACCTAGAATTATTTCTGTTGGTATGGGCTCTGATAATGAAGAGGCAATTGGAGCAATGAATGCAGCGATTGCAACGCAGGATGAAGCAGTTATCCGTTCTGCAGCAGCAACCTGGTGCTCAGATGCGGTAGCAGCAAGAGCGGCAGAAGCTGCAGCACAGCAGCAGCAACAGGCGGCTTCCGGTGGAGTAGAGCCACCGGCTGATGCACCTGCCGCACCAACAACACCGACGACACCGACTACACCAACAACACCAACAACACCAACAACACCGACGACACCGGATACAGGAACCGGAGATGGAGCTGCAACCACCCAGTAAAACGGTGAAAGATGATGCAGGCATGCGATTTTTATCGCCATCCGCGTAAATAAGAAGCAAGAAAGGCTGCCTCGGCTATGAGACAGCCTTATGCTGTAAAAATGGGAAGAAGAATCTATGAAGATAGGAAAAGTGCCGGAAAGCGTATTAAAACGCTCCGTAATCAGACAATTGCATACGAAGAGAAAGGAAGTTGTGTTAGGTGCAGGCGTGGGAGAAGACTGTGCTGCCCTTACCCTTGCCCCGGATGAGATGTTTGTAATGTCTACGGATCCGATTACAGGAACAATCCATGAAATCGGAAAGCTGGCAATTCTCATTACTACTAATGACCTGGCAAGTGCCGGAGCAGAACCAATTGGAGTTATGTTAACCATATTGCTGCCGGAGCACACGGAAGAAAGCCTTTTGAAACAACTGATGCAGGAGCTGGAAGAGGCTGCCGCGGCGGTGTCCGTTCAGATTATGGGCGGACATACCGAGATTACCAGGGTGGTAAATCAGCCACTGGTTACTGTATGCGGTGTAGGGAAGGTAAAGAAGAACGGACTCATTTCTACCGGAGGAGCAAAACCGGGCATGGACATCATTGCCACTAAGTGGATTGGCTTAGAGGGAACAGCTATTATTGCCCATGAAAAGGAAGAAGAACTCTGTACTCATTTTTCTAGGCATTTTGTAGAACAGGCACAGGCACTTGACCGGTATTTATCTGTAATGCCGGAGGCCGCCACCGCCGTGAAGTCTGGCGTGGGAGCAATGCATGATGTAACAGAGGGCGGTATATTCGGAGCACTCTGGGAGATGGCAGAAGCATCCGGCGTCGGACTGGAAATCGACTTAAAGAAGATTCCGCTTCGGCAGGAGACAGTAGAAGTCTGTGAGTTTTTCCATATCAATCCCTATGAACTGATCTCCAGCGGCTGTATGCTGATGGCAGCAGCTGATGGAAATGAGCTGATCAGAAGATTAAAGGAAAATGGTATTGAAGCAACGGTAATCGGAAAAGCAACTGCGGGAAATGACCGCGTGCTTATGAATGAGGACGAACACAGATTTTTAGAACCACCGAAGACGGATGAATTATATAAAGTAATTCAGTAGTAAATCAGAAATCAATTGGAGGAATTGAAGCATGAGAGAGAAGATTTTAACCTTTATAGAGAAGAACAGCAGAATCGATTTAAAAGAGCTGGCTGTTGTATTGGGCGTAGAAGAAGCAGTCGTTATGAATGAATTAGAAGCAATGGAGAAAGAAAATATCATCTGTGGCTATCATACCTTGATTAACTGGGATAAAGCCGGCGTAGAAAAAGTATCCGCATTAATTGAAGTACGGGTTACTCCGCAGCGTGGTATGGGATTTGATAAAGTAGCAGAGCGTATTTATAATTATCCGGAAGTAAATTCTGTATATCTGATTTCAGGAAGCTTTGACCTTTTGGTGACCATCGAGGGAAAGAGCCTGCGTGAAGTATCCCAGTTCGTATCTGAGAAGCTTTCTGCACTGGATTCTGTATTAAGCACACAGACCAACTTTATCTTAAAGAAATACAAAGACCACGGAACCATTATGGCAGCAAAATCAAAAGATGAAAGGATACAGATGATACCATGAGAAATCCATTATCAAAAACAATCGTAACGATACAGCCATCTGGAATCCGGAAATTTTTTGATATTGTAAATGAGATGGAAGATGCTATTTCCTTAGGAGTAGGCGAGCCGGATTTTGATACTCCATGGCATATCCGGGATGAGGGAATTTATTCCTTAGAGAAGGGACGTACCTTCTATACTTCCAATGCCGGATTAAAAGAATTAAAAATAGAAATTGCAAAATACTTATTCCGTAATTATGACTTGCAGTATGATTATCAGCATGAAATCGTAGTAACCGTGGGCGGAAGCGAGGCAATTGATATTGCCATGCGTGCCATGCTTGACCCGGGCGATGAAGTATTAATCCCGATGCCAAGTTATGTATCATATCTGCCATGTGCCGTGCTTGCCAATGGTGTGCCGGTGCCGATTAATCTTAAGGCAGAAAACGATTTCCGTCTGACTGCAGAAGAATTAGAAGCGGCAATTACACCAAAGACCAAGCTTCTTGTTATGCCTTTCCCGAATAATCCGACCGGAGCAATTATGGAGAAAAAAGATTTAGAAGCAGTGGCAGAGGTAGTAAAGAAGCATGACCTCTTTGTCATCAGTGACGAGATTTATTCTGCACTGACTTATACCGAGAAGCATATTTCTATTGCATCCCTTCCGGGCATGAAGGAGCGTACCATTGTTATCAATGGATTTTCCAAATCCCATGCGATGACCGGATGGCGTCTGGGCTATGCCTGCGGACCGAGAATCATCTTAGACCAGATGTTAAAGATTCATCAGTATGCAATTATGTGTGCACCGACTACCTCACAGTATGCAGCAGTGGATGCACTCCGAGCAGGGGATGAAGATGTCCAGAGAATGCGGGAAGAATATAATGGCAGAAGAAGATATCTGATGCACCGTTTTGAAGAAATGGGCCTGGAGTGTTTTGAACCATATGGAGCCTTTTACTGTTTTCCATGTATCAAAGAATTTGGAATGACTTCTGAAGAATTTGCCACCAATCTCTTAAAGACAGAGAAGGTAGCGGTTGTTCCGGGAACTGCATTTGGTGACTGCGGAGAAGGATTTATCCGTATTTCCTATGCTTATTCCCTGGATAATCTGAAAGAGGCATTAGACCGTATGGAGCATTACATAACAGGATTGCGAGGCGGGAACAATGGCGAAGCTTAATATCGTACTTTATGAGCCGGAGATTCCTTATAATACCGGAAATATCGGAAGAACCTGTGTAGCAACCGGAACCAGACTGCATCTGATTGAGCCGCTGGGCTTCCATCTGACAGAGAAAGCAATCAAGCGGGCAGGAATGGATTACTGGGACCAGCTGGATGTGACAAGATATGTCAATTATGAGGACTTCTTAGAGAAGAATCCGGGTGCAAAGATTTATATGGCAACCACCAAGGGGCGCCATGTTTATACGGAAGTAAATTATGAGCCGGACTGTTATATTATGTTTGGAAAAGAAAGTGCGGGTATACCGGAAGAGATTCTGGTGCAGCATCCGGATGAGTGTATCCGGATTCCGATGATCGGAGATACCCGTTCCTTGAATTTATCCAATTCAGCAGCAATTGTATTATATGAAGCACTGCGCCAGAACAATTTTGACCATATGCGTCTGGCGGGTGAACTGCATAGATTACACTGGTAGAAAGGTAAATTATGGGCATCATCAAAGCAAAAGATTTGGTACATGAATATATTAGACGTGATGAGGAAGGCAATGTGGAGTCTATACAGACTGCACTTGATAAAGTAAGCCTGGATGTGAAAAAAGGCGATTTTATTGCAGTGCTGGGACATAATGGCTCCGGAAAATCAACACTTGCCAAACATATCAATGCAATTCTGGAGCCGACCGAAGGAAGTCTCTGGGTAGATGGATTTGATACCACAGAAGAGAAGAACATCTGGGATATCAGACAGCGTGCCGGAATGGTATTCCAGAATCCGGACAACCAGATTATTGCAAGCGTGGTTGAAGAGGATGTCGGATTTGGTCCGGAAAATATAGGTGTGCCGACAGATGAAATCTGGCAGCGCGTGGAAGAAAGTTTAAAAGCGGTTGGCATGTTAAAATACAGAGAGCATTCCCCAAATAAATTATCTGGCGGACAGAAGCAGCGTGTGGCAATTGCCGGAGTTATGGCAATGCAGCCGGAGTGTATTGTTCTGGACGAGCCGACAGCTATGTTAGACCCGGTTGGAAGAAAAGAAGTATTAGAGGCTGTCCATGAACTGAACCGGAAAAAAGGTGTGACCATCATTCTGATTACACATTATATGGAAGAAGTAGTTGATGCTGACCATGTTTATGTTATGGATGCAGGAAAAGTTGTGATGCAGGGAACACCGCGCAGCATCTTTTCCCAGGTGGAACGGTTGAAGGAATATCGTCTGGATGTACCGCAGATTACGCTTTTGGCATATGAACTTAAGAAAGCGGGACTGGATATACCGGATGGAATCCTGACCAGAGAAGAACTGACGGAGGCGTTGAAAAAGCTATGTCAATCCTAATAAATGAATTAAATTATGTTTACAGCTCAGGCACTGCCTATGAGATACATGCCTTAAAGGATGTTAATCTGAAAATAGAAGATGGAGAATTTATCGGTATCATCGGACATACCGGTTCCGGTAAATCCACCCTAATTCAACACTTGAACGGACTGGTAAAAGCTACCAGCGGCGGCATTTATTATAATGGACAGGATATTTACGAAGAGGACTTTGATATGAAAGCCCTGCGTAGTAAAGTGGGACTTGTCTTTCAGTATCCGGAGCATCAGCTTTTTGAAACTACTATTTTTGATGATGTATCCTTTGGACCAAAGAACCAGGGACTGACCAAGGAAGAGGCAGGACTTCGGGCATTTGAAGCACTGCGGAGTGTAGGACTTCCGGAAGAATTATATTATCAGTCACCCTTTGATTTATCCGGTGGACAGAAACGCCGGGTGGCAATCGCAGGAGTGCTTGCCATGCGCCCGGAAGTACTGATTTTAGATGAACCGACAGCAGGACTTGATCCGAAGGGTCGTGATGAAATCTTAGATTTGCTTGCAGCAATGCATAAAGAACGTGGAATTACCATCATTCTTGTTTCACACAGCATGGAAGATGTGGCTAAATATGTGGGAAGAATTATTGTAATGAATCAGGGACAGGTGATGTTTGATGATGTTCCAAAGAAAGTATTCCGCCACTATAAAGAACTGGAAGCAATCGGACTTGCGGCACCACAGGTAACTTATCTGATGCATGAATTGAAGGAAGAAGGCTTCCCGGTAAGCACAGATGCAACTACAGTAGACGAGGCACGGGATGAAATCCTGCGTGTAATAACAAAGAGACAGGATGGAACAGTATGTTAAGAGATATTACATTAGGACAATATTATCCGGCAGATTCCGTTATTCATAAGCTGGATCCGAGGGTGAAATTATTTGGAACACTGATTTATATTATTTCCCTGTTTGTATTTAAGGGACTTCCGGCATTTATACTGGCAGCAATCTTTCTGGTAGTATTAATTAAGCTGTCAAAGGTGCCATTTTCCTATATGGTTAAAGGATTGAAAACCATTGTACTGATTATGTTATTTGCAGCGGTATTTAATTTGTTTTTGACACCGGGAACAAAGCTGGTTTCCTTCTGGATTTTTACCATTACTTATGAGGGATTGAAAAATGCTGTTGTCATGATGGTTCGTCTGATTTTCTTAATTATCGGAACCTCGCTGATGACACTTACCACAACACCAAACGAGTTGACAGATGGTCTGGAAAAAGCGTTATCTCCATTAAAATATATAAAAGTACCGGTGCATGAAATTGCAATGATGATGTCAATTGCACTTCGATTTATCCCGATTCTGATTGAAGAAACGGATAAAATCATGAAAGCACAGATGGCAAGAGGAGCAGATTTTGAACATGGAAATCTGATTCAGAAAGCCAAAAACATGGTTCCACTTCTGGTGCCGCTATTTGTATCTGCATTCCGCCGTGCCAATGATCTGGCAATGGCAATGGAAGCCCGCTGTTATCGTGGTGGGGAAGGCAGAACCAAGATGAAACCGCTTCATTACCAGAAACGTGACCGCATGGCTTATCTGACTTTACTGGTCTATCTTGCGGCAGTCATCGGACTTCGCATCCTCTGGATTAACGTATTGTCTGGTATGGCAGCCGGTATACTTCCGGGAGCATTTCCATTATGAGTACAGAGATAAATCCGGTTGTGAACATAGAAGAGGTAGAAGAGCAGAAAACTCCATCTGCCCCAAACCGACTGAAACGGGTGAAGCTAATTGTAGCCTATGACGGTACGAATTATCACGGCTGGCAGGTGCAGCCCAACGGAGAGACAATAGAAGGCGTGCTAAACCGCACTTTAAGCAGTCTCTTAGGGGAAAAGATTGTTGTGACCGGAGCATCCCGGACGGATGCAGGTGTACATTCTATGGGGAATGTTGCAGTATTTGATACAAAAAGCCGCATTCCGGCAGAAAAGATTTCTTATGCCCTGAATCAGCGGCTTCCAGAAGACATCGTAGTGCAGAAATCAGAGGAAGTACCAGCTGATTTTCATCCGAGACACTGTGACAGCCGGAAAACCTATGAATACCGGATTTTAAACCGGGAGTTTCCGCTTCCGATGTATCGGAATAACACATATTTCTGTTACCGCAAGCTGGATTTAGAGAAGATGCAGCAGGCGGCAGAATATTTAAGGGGAGAACATGATTTTAAAAGCTTCTGTGCTACAGCGGCAGTGGTTGAAACAACGGTTCGTACCATTTATGAGCTGACGGTAAGCAGGCAGGAGGATATCATTACAATCCGTGTTACTGGAAATGGATTCCTTTATAATATGGTCCGGATTATTGCAGGAACCCTGCTTCAGGCAGGCATGGGAATGATAGAGCCGGAAGAGATAAATACAATTCTTGCGGCAAAGGAAAGAAGTGCTGCAGGACCAACGGCACCGGCACAGGGATTAACGATGATTGGAATCGAATATTTATGATAATAAGATAGATGGTATATGGCGAATGTTGTGGAAAATATTTGTATAGAATTTACTTGACACACGAGGGGTCGTGTACTATAATATCTAAGTCTGACATAGTACAAGAATGTCAATCCAAAGCCCCGGAGCGACATTTCAACTATAGAAACAATAGTGTGGAACGCAAAGCGGACTGCGTCCGGACATTACGCAGAATGTATATGTTCCTTATAATTTCAAGGAGGTAAACCAATGAAAACTTTTATGGCTAGTCCAGCAACCATTGAGAGAAAATGGTATGTAGTAGACGCTGATGGAAAGACATTAGGACGTTTAGCATCAGAAGTTGCTAAAGTATTAAGAGGAAAGAATAAACCAACATTTACACCACATATCGATACAGGTGATTATGTAATCGTTGTAAATGCAGAGAAGATTAAAGTAACAGGTAAGAAATTAGACCAGAAGATTTATTACCATCATTCCGATTATGTAGGCGGTATGAAAGAGACTACATTAAAGGAAATGTTAGCAAAGCATCCAGAAAGAGTTATTGAGTTCGCTGTTAAGGGAATGCTTCCAAAGGGACCTTTAGGAAGAGAAATGTATACTAAATTATTTGTATACGCAGGACCAGACCACAAGCATGAAGCTCAGAAACCAGAAGCTTTAACATTTTAATAGGAGGTAAAAAACATTGGCTAATACAAAGTATTACGGAACAGGAAGAAGAAAATCCTCTGTTGCCAGAGTATATTTAGTACCAGGAACAGGTAAGATTACAGTAAATAAAAGAGATATCGATGAATATTTCGGATTAGAGACTTTGAAAGTTATCGTTCGTCAGCCATTAACAGTTACTGAGACAGCCGACAAGTTCGACGTATTGGTAAACGTAAAAGGTGGCGGATATACAGGACAGGCTGGAGCAATCCGTCATGGTATTGCAAGAGCATTACTTACCGTTGATGCAGATTACAGACCAGTTCTGAAATCTAACGGATTCTTAACAAGAGACCCACGTATGAAAGAAAGAAAGAAATACGGTCTCAAAGCTGCACGTCGTGCTCCACAGTTCAGCAAACGTTAGTCGTTTCCGAATTATATTCAAAACATTCAAACAATATTCCCGGAAGCTTTGGGCTTCCGGGATTTTTATCTAAGTACCAGGTCGGGTACACATTTTCCAATATATAGAAACAGTCTTATAAATAGCATTATTTTAACAGAAATTAAGATTATATAATTTCAGATTACCGTTACAATTTAATGATAAGCATTATCATAATCATAATTATAATCAGAATATGATTACATTTACAAGCTGCTACTGGCGACTATTGCAGCACAAAATGAGAGATTCGAGAAAAGTGCTGTAGAAAAGAAGGCATAGTTACAGCACAGGATGAGAGATTCAGGGAAAGAGCTGTAGAGGAGAAGACATAGTTACAGCACAGGATGAGAGATTCAGGGAAAAAGCTGTAGAGGAGAAGATATAGTTACAGCCGAAAATGAGAGATTCGAGAAAAAAGCTGTAGAGGAGAAGATATAGTTACAGCGCAGAATGAGAAATTCAGGGAAAAAGCTGTAGAAAAGGGTGAAAAGTTACAGCTGAATTTGGGAGAGCCGGAGAAAAAGCTGTAGAAGGGGTGATTTAGTTACAGCTGAAAATGAGAGGGGAGAAAAAACAACTGTAATAGAATGGAAAAGTAGAGTTATTTATTGCAATTAATAAGAAGTGGAGGAAATGCATGAAGGGGTTAAGAAAATTATTGATAGAGGAATACTTGAGATTGGAGAAGATTGCTGGAAAGCTGAGAAAAGAATTGGCAGATATGCCAGAGGGAACGCTCAGGGTATCAAAATCTCATAATTATACTCAGTTTTATCATGTGAAAAAAGAGAATGATATGAAATGCCAAAAATTTCTTCAAAAATCCGAGATGGATTTAGTGAGAAAATTAGCTCAAAAATCATATGATGAAAAAGTATTGAGAATAGCAGAAAAACGGCTGCAACAAATGAAATCGCTGGTTGGGACATATCATGATAATGAAATTGAAGAAGTATATAAGAAGGAGCATCCTGCCCGAAAAGCACTCGTGATTCCGGTGGAACCAACAGAGGAGCAATTGGAAATGGAATGGTATAGGAGAGAATACAAGGGAAAAGAATTTCAGGAGGGAGTGCCGGTTATTATTACGGAAAAAGGGGAACGTGTGAGATCAAAAACAGAAAAAATGCTGGCAGACTTCTTTTATAGAAAAGAAATCTTATATAGATATGAAAAACCATTATATTTAAAAGGATATGGGATTGTTTATCCGGATTTTACATTCTTTTCCAGAAAAAAGCGAAAGGAAATTTATTGGGAACATGAGGGCATGATGGATAACCCTGAATATGCAAGAGCAGCAATAAGAAAAATTGAATCTTATGAAAAGAACGGAATATATCCGGGTGAAAATCTGATACTTACATTTGAAACTCAGCAGAATGTGCTGGATTTTAAAATTATAGAAGAGATGATAGACAGATATTTACAATAGATATATAAACAAGCAGGGCGCTTTTAAAGCTCCCTGCCAGCCAATAGAGCGTGCATGTAGGCAAATAGCCCAGCGCTTAGCCGATAGCCCGAGCATTCAGGTAATAGAGAGTGCATTCAGCCATTAGACAATTTCTCTGGAAAATACCCGAAATATCTTCCGGTTATTTCAGAAAGAACCGGATAAGCCTGTCATGAAGAGAAGTATATGGCTGGTATCTCATAGGCAGATCAATCCAGGTTTTTTTATCAACGATGCTTTTATAATGGGAAAAGGTATCAAATCCGGTTTTGCCATGATAAGAACCCATGCCACTTTCGCCGAAGCCGCCAAAGCCCATTTCTGTTGTGGCAAGATGGATAATGGTATCGTTGATACAGCCACCACCGAAACCAGTATGGGAAATGACTTCATCTGCAGTCTTTTTGCTTGAAGTAAAGATATAGAGTGCAAGAGGATGAGCCATGGAATTAATTTTGCCGGTAGCTTCACTCATATGTGAAAAAGTTAATACAGGCATAACCGGACCGAAGATTTCTTCTGACATGACGGCATCTTCAAAAGTCACATGATCCATGACGGTTGGCTCAATCTGCAGCGTTTCTTCGTTGGAATTACCGCCATAAATTACTTTTGAAGAATCAATCAACCTATTGATGCGATGAAAATGCTTTTCGTTGATGATTTTGCCATAATCGGAATTCTCAAGAGGAGATTCCCCATATTGCCGGATGATTTCTTTTTTTATTTCTAGGAGCAAAGCATCTTTGATCTGCTCATCGCAATATACATAATCCGGTGCCACACAGGTCTGGCCGCAGTTGAGATATTTCCCAAATACGATTCGTCTGGCGGCTAATTTCAGGTTGGCATCTGCTGCAACGATGCAGGGACTTTTTCCACCAAGCTCAAGTGTTACCGGAGTAAGGTGGGAAGCTGCATGCTCTAAGACAGTTTTGCCGACCGCCTGACTTCCGGTAAAGAATATATAGTCAAAGTGTGACTGCAAAAGAGCCGTATTTTCTGCCCGGCCACCGGTTACAACTGCTACATATTTCTCTTCAAAACATTCTTTTATCAGAGATGTGATGATGGCACTTGTGTTAGGCGAGTAGGCGCTTGGCTTTAAAATGACAGTATTTCCTGCGGCAATTGCATCGATTAATGGGTCAATGGTTAACAGAAAAGGATAATTCCAGGGGCTCATAATCAGTACAACACCATATGGAGACGGTTTTTTGTAGCTTTTGGAATGAAATTGTGCAAGGGGCGTATGAACGTTTTTTTCACTGGCAAATTTTCTGGTGTGCTTTATCATATAGGTAAGTTCGCTTAAAGCCAGTCCGGCTTCGCACATATAGCTTTCGTGGGCTGATTTTCCAAGGTCAGCCTTAAGCGCTGCTAAAATTTCATTTTCATGGTTTGAAATAGTATCTTTCAGCTTTTTTAAAGCGGCAATCCGGTAAGCAACAGATAATGTTTCACCGGTTTTAAAATAATTGCGCTGCGTAGAAACAAGTTCTGTTATTTCAGCTTCAGTCATTATTTTTCCTCCTCTGGCATAAGCATATAATAGTATTTTTCGAGCTCTTTTGCATTCATCAGAACTGGAACCGGATAAAGCGGGTTTGCTTCTTTATCGGCATATCTGGAAAGCTCCGGAATATCTTCTTTTTGAATCTCGGAAAAAGTATCACCAATCTGGAAATATTTTTTCATGTCTTTGATGGCAGAGATAAATTTATCAGCAGCTATTTCATAATCATCGGATTCGTCAGCAATACCTGCATAAACAGCAAGTTGGTAGAGCTTTTTGTAAATGGTAGAACCATAATCTTCTAATACCATCGGAAGTATTGTCGCATTGGCAAGTCCGTGTGGAATATTATATTTGCCGCCAAGGGAGTGGGCTACGGCATGGACATAGCCCACATAGGATTTGGTAAAAGCACATCCGGCAAAGAAAGAGGCTTTCAACATTTTTTTTCTTGCTTCTATATTCTGACCGTCGTCATATGCTTTGTAGATATTGTCAAAAATTAATTTAGTTGCTTTTTTAGCATATTTTCTGGTATGTCTTGTAGTAGAACCGCCAATATAAGCTTCTACGGCGTGGGTTAAGGCATCCATACCGGTGGTGGCGGTAAGAGATGGCGGAAGACTTATGGTTACTTTCGGGTCTAATACAGCATATGCAGGAATTAAAGGAAAATCGTTGATGGCATATTTATGTCTTGTCTGGGCATCTGTGATAACAGCAGCGAGAGTGGTTTCGCTTCCGGTTCCCGCAGTTGTCGGAATCGCAACCAATAAAGGCAGTTTTTTATGCACTTTTAAGATACCTTTCATTTTGGATAAAGACTGCTTAGGTTTTGCAATTCTTGCACCGACGGCCTTGGCACAGTCGATACTGGAGCCACCACCAAAACCAATGATAGCATCACAATGTTTTTCAAGATAAAGCACTCTTGCTTCTTCTACATTTGTTGTAGTTGGATTAGCGACCGTCTTATCATAGATAAAATAATGGATGTTATGGTGGTCAAAATGCATAAGCATCCGGTCTAAAAGACCAAATTTGCGGATACCGGCATCTGTAATGATTAATATAGTATCAATGCCTTTTTCTTCAAAAAGCCCGGTCAGTTTGGAAGTGCTGTAAAAAACTTCCGGATGTCTGTAGGGCAAAAAAGGGATTGCAATTTTAAAACATTTCTGAAAAATTCTGCAATATGCAGCTTTACATTTATTCATGATCATCATTCCTTTCTAATTCATTACAATATTGTTCTAAGTTTGCGGAAATTGTTTTTAATGCAGAATAAAAAACAGCCCGGGTTTCATCGGAAAGATCTGAGCCGCCAAAAGATACCGCATTGTTGATTGCGGCATTTACTTTTTGGGCATAAGCAATCCCTTTGGGTGTCAGGATGACCTTGGCGCGGTATTTCCGCTTGTCGGACGTATCTTCTGCGTTGACATATTCTACCAGCCCCTGTTCTAGGAGGTCGGCAAGTGCCCTGGAAATACCAGCCTTGTTTTCTTTGGCGAGAACACAGATTTCAGCGGCAGTAAGACCTTCCGGAGAATTGTTTAGAAAATTCATGCATGTAACATGAGTGCCCTTAAGACCAATTTTGTTCATCTCATATTTCTTTATTTTTACAATGTTTTTGTAAATCGATGCAATATTGGTGGTAAAGGTTTCGAATCGTTCAATCATAGCTGCCTCCATAAAGCTACGGAAAAGAGTATTATTTTCCGTTATTTACATAAGAAAAGATGTTGCATACTCAACATATAAAAGCATAACAGTTAAAAGTTGAATAGTCAACATCTTTGTACATATATAGAATAAAAAAGTATTGGAAGCGGACTAATTTAATATAGAAAGAATAAATCTCCGGCTTCAGTCGTAGTTTACAGAAACCACGCATCCGGATTGGTAGAAGAGATGCAGACAGCTCCGGCATATACGGGATACAACCTTAGGCATCAGTGCCGGCAGGATTTCGATGTAATCCGGTTTAACAGAGCGAAGCTGCTTTTCGATGCTGCTGTAAGCCATGGAATCGATGACAAAGAAACGCAGAATCGTGGAAAGTTCTAATTCCCTGGCTCGTTTAATAAGGGATGGTTTGGTAGTGATAATACCGTCAGCCCGGGTAAATTTCTGAATGAAATCCACGGCAATCTCTTTCCCGGAAAGACCGTTAATTAAATCAATGTGTACCATAGCGGTTTTTCCGGCAGATTTCACTTTGTCTACAATATCTGAAATATTGCAGATATCTCCAAACAGAATAAAAATAACCTGGCTGTCACAGGTCAGACATTTTTCTAATCCTGTCATATCTTTAATTGCCGCAATAATCGGTGAATTATTCATAGCGTCTCTACAGTTGGAAAGCATAATATAACCGCCTTTCTGAATCTTTGTAACTATTATACCTGTATTTGAAAAAAATGATAAAGAGAAATGAAAAGAAATATGTTATAATTTAAAGACAAATACATCGCAAAGAGAAAGAGGAAACAAATGGATTTTAATGCAGTTTATCATCAGGCGAGTGACAATTATTGTTATCCGTTGAATGAAGATGAGTTAATTATTAATATTAAGACGGGATATGATGTGCAATCGGTATCCATCATATCAGGAGACCCATTTGCTGCTGGTATCTTAGGTGGCGGAGAGCATTGGGATGGAACGGAAGAGGCAATCATTTATAAGAAGCGTCTGAAAAATCAGATTTGGTGGACAACAACCGTCCGACCGGAATATAAACGTCTGAAATATTATTTTAAGTTACAGACAGAAAATGAAAGCTGGTTCTATTTTGAGGATGGATTTGTCAGTGATGAGCAGATGCATCTGGAAGGCAGAAGCCGCCAGTGTTTTGTATTTCCGTGGATGAATCCGTGCGATGTGCCACGGACACCTGCCTGGGTAAATGATACCGTATGGTATCAGATTTTCCCGGACCGTTTCTGTAATGGAGACCATTCTATTGACCCGGAGGATGTAGTGCCGTGGCGTGAGCATGGCAGAGTAAAAAATGAGGAATGTTTTGGCGGAGATCTGGCTGGAATCACAAGTAAGCTGGATTACCTGCAGAATCTTGGAATCAATGGATTATACCTGACACCAATCAATGAGTCACCATCCAACCATAAGTATGATACGACGGATTATACAAAGATAGACCCACGGTTCGGAGATGAAGAGACATTGATTCATCTGGTGGAAGAAGCACATAAACGTGGCATCCGTGTAATGTTAGATGGCGTGTTTAATCATTGCGGATATTATTTTGCACCGTGGCAGGATGTCCTTGAAAAAGGACCGGAATCAGAATATTATGACTGGTTTATGATAAATGAATGGCCATTTGACCGGAAAGGAAAAGCTGCAAAGAAAAAACAGATTTATACCTTTGCCTTTTATGATGGAATGCCGAAAATCAATACCAATAATCCGGAGGTCAGAAAATATTTTGTCGATATCTGTGCAAACTGGGTGGAGCATTATGGTATTGACGGAATCCGTCTGGATGTGGCAAATGAGGTATCTCATCGATTCTGTAAGGAGCTGCATGCCAGAGTAAAGGAAATTAACCCGGACATTTATATTTTAGGAGAAATCTGGCACAATGCACTTCCATGGCTACGCGGGGATGAATTTGATGCCGTTATGAATTATCCACTGGGACAAAGTATTAAGGATTTCTGGATAGATAAAAGCCTGACCAATGAGGATTTTGAGTATACGATTAACCGCTGCTATACAAGCTATATGCAGCAGACCAATGATGTGCTTTTCAATCTTCTGGATTCTCATGATACAAAGCGGCTCCGCTCGGATGTGAAAAATCTGGATGAGTATTTTGCACAGATTGCAGTATTATTTGCAATGCCGGGCAGTCCTTGCATTTACTATGGAACAGAAATTGCAATGGAGGGAAGCTATGACCCGGATTGCAGACGTTGTATGCCTTGGAAGGACATTGAGGCTGGAAAATATGCTGAACGCAGTAAAATTATTGCAACATTGATTCATCTGCGCAGACAGGAACCTCTTTTAAAAAGCCGCAATTTCCATTTCCCAAATGATTATGCCAAGTACAAGCGTGTTATCCAGTTCCGGAAAGTGGATTTTCCGGATTGTTATGTGGAGGTAATCATCAACTGCTGTGAAGAAGATGTTGAAGTGGAACAGCAGGGAGAAATCCTGCTTGCCCGCCACTACATTGATTCCACACTTTGTCAAATGGCGTGTTGATAAGAAGAATAAGAAGGTAGCTTAAAAAGGAAGAATATTTTGAAGAAAGAAGTAATTATAATGAAATGCATTATTTCTTTGCAATGCGGTCGGCCTCTGTAATCGGACGGAGAACACGGCATGGATTACCGGCGGCAACGACATTGGAAGGAATGTCCTTTGTGACGACGCTTCCGGCACCGATAATGGTATTTCCACCAATGGTGATACCTGGAAGAATGGTGACATCACCGCCCATCCAGACGTTATCGCCAATAGTAATCGGAAGCGCCTTTTCCAGCCCAAGATTGCGTTCTTCGGCGATGGTAGCATGAACGGCTGTATACATGCCGCAGTTTGGACCGATAAAACAGTGGCTGCCAAGAGTGATTGGAGCACAGTCCATCAGATAGGCATTGTGATTGATAAAGCAATCAGAGCCAATGTTACAGTTATAACCATAGTCGGTATAAAATGGAGAGAGAATGGTAACACGTTCACCCTTTTTTGGAAGCAGTTTTTTAAGAATATCTTCCCGCAGCGCCTTTTCCTTTGGTGCAGTATGGTTGAAAGTGAAATATAAATCTTCGGCTTTCTCACGTTCTTCTGATAATTCCTGGTCATAATTGGCATCATACCAAAGTCCCAGCTTCATTTTTTCTGATTCTGTCATAGGAAACCTCCTGATTCGTTACAAATAGGAATTGTATAAAATAAATTGAAAATCATATTACAAAAACCACACATCCGGATTCGTAGATGAGATGCAGACTGCTCCGGCATTCAGCATGGAAACTACATCTTCTTTATCGGAAATGAGTCCGCCGGTAATAACCGGAACTTTTGAAAGCCGGCATATGCGGGATACAACCTTAGGCATTAGTGCCGGCAGGATTTCAATGTAATCCGGTTTTACAGAACGAAGCTGCTTTTCAATGCTGTCATAAGCCATGGAATCAATGACGAAGAATCGCAGAATCGTGGAAAGCTCTAATTCCCTGGCTCGTTTGATAAGAACTGGTTTTGTGGTGATAATTCCGTCGGCGTGGGTGTATTTGCGGATGAAATCCACAGCAATCTCTTTTCCGGATAGGCCATTGATTAAATCGATATGTACCATAGCCGTTTTCCCGGCAGCTTTGACCTTATCTACAATATCTGCAATATTGCAGATGTCTCCAAACAGGATAAAAATAACTTGGCTGTCGCAGGTGAGACATTTTTCCAATCCTGCCATATCCTTGATGGCTGCAATAATCGGAGAATTATCCATAGCATCTTTACAATTTGAAAGCATAGTAAAACCGCCTTTCTACGCATCGTACTTTCGTATTTATAAATATTATACCGTCATTTCCGGAAATGATAAAGGAAAACTATAAAATCATAAAGAAAAACAAACAGATACGCCAGCATCTGACCCCTCAATCAGATACTGGCGCACCAAAACAGTTATTCCCCTGGAATAAATATTTATCAGAATGATGTGAATCATTTGATAACAATGAGATTATAATTTTGCAGGAACATTTTTTGTGGCAACAATATCCACGCCGGTGCCTGCAACGTCCTGAACCAGAATATCTCCGATAGAGACCGGTGCAGGAACAGTGATGCCCCGGAGAGCATTGATAATTGCAAAAATCTTTTCTTTTGGGATATCCTCTTTAGTTTTGCAGGACACCATCGGAATCGTGCCACCGGATACCCGGACGGTAGAAGTTACGATTCTGGTTGGATGGGTAACTTCCTTACGGGCATAAGCATCGCCGCGTTTGCAGGTGTTGCCGGTAACATCAAGAATTTCTGCATTTTCCATGGTTACGGTAATAGAGCAGCCTAAAGGGCAGCCGATACAGGTTAATTCACGTTTTTCCATCCTCTTACGCCTCCTCTATACAAATGGTAATCTGCTCTAAACCAGGGCAGTTGGTAAGCTGTTCTTTGGTAAGGACAATGGATTCCATCTCGCCCGGAGCCATAACCGGACGTTTCCGGAAGCTGATACGTTCTTTGCCGAAGTAAGTGGCAATTCCGCAGTTTTTATAAATTTGTCCCACGCGGAACCGGACAGTAACTTTGTCTGCCATAGCCTCCGGCCGGATGTATTTTGGAACGGTATAGCGGACGCCACCGGTTGGAATAATTTCGACAGATGGCTGGCTGCATTCGGAAACGGATGCATCGGAATGCTGGCTGCTGGTATTACATGCATCAGCAGTGTTGCCGGATAAAATATAATGTGCAGCATTCGCTCCGGCGATACCGGCTTCTTCAGAAACATAATCCACCAGGTCATGGACATGCAGGACATTTCCACAGGCAAAAACACCGGAAATACTGGTTTCTAAGCTGTCATTTACAACAGGACCGGAGGTGACCGGATTTAAAGTGACACCGGCACTGCGACTTAATTCATTTTCCGGAATCAGACCACAGGATAAGAGGAGCGTATCGCAGGAATAATATTCTTCTGTACCGGCAATTGGCCTTCCATCGGAGCCGACTTCTGCAATGGTAACACCGGTGACACGCTCTTTTCCTTCAATATCAATAACGGTATGGCTTAATTTCAACGGAATATCAAAGTCATTCAGACATTGAACAATATTACGCTTGAGACCACCGGAATAAGGCATCAGTTCTGCTACGACTTTTACTTTGGCGCCCTCTAAGGTCATGCGGCGTGCCATAATCAGACCGATATCACCGGAGCCTAAGATAACGACTTCTCTGCCAGGCATATAGCCTTCCATATTGACAAGACGCTGTGCCGTTCCGGCGGAGTAGATACCTGCCGGACGATAGCCCGGAATATTAAGGGCACCACGGCTCCGCTCCCTGCAGCCCATGGCAAGGATAATTGCTTTTGCCTGAATCTCGAACATGCCATCTTTCCGGTTCATGGCAGTTATTTTTTTCTTATGGGAGATATCCATTACCATAGTGTTTAATTTGTAAGAGATGCCAAGAGAGAGTACTTTTTCAATAAAGCGGGAAGCATATTCCGGCCCGGTCAGCTCTTCCTTAAAGGTATGAAGTCCAAAACCGTTGTGGATGCACTGGTTTAAAATGCCGCCAAGCTCTTTGTCACGTTCAATAATGAGAATATCATTTATTCCATTTTCTTTTGCGGATACAGCGGCTGCAAGTCCTGCAGGACCGCCGCCAACGATTACTAAATCATATGATTTCATGGCATTTCCTCCTGAATCTCTTTGTTATAACCATAGACAAACTGCGATGAGCCACCACATTTGCTGATGTCCGTCATTTCCATAGGAACTTCTCTGGAAAGAATTTCCATGGTACGCGGGGAACAAAAGCCTGCCTGACAGCGTCCCATGCCTGCTCTGGTACGACGCTTGATGGCATCTAAAGAGCGGGCACCCAGCGGGCGGTGAATAGCATCGAGAATTTCTCCTTCTGAAATCATTTCACAGCGGCAGATAATGTTTCCATAGGCAGGCTGCTTTTTAATCAGTTCATTTCTTTCATCTAAGGAAAGCTCTTCTGGTCGTAAAATTCCTTTGCGGGTGGCAATGAAATTTTCTTTTTCGGTTAAATGCATCTTATCCTGCACCAGTCTGGCCATCATGACGCCAATGGCTGGTGCAGAGGAAAGTCCTGGAGATTCGATACCAGCGGCATCAAAAAAGCCGGGAGCATCAGCTGCTTCGCCGATGATAAAGTCGCCATTATCTTCATGGGCACGTAGTCCTGCAAAAGAAGTAATGACCTGACGCATCGGAAGATTCTTAACGCTGTGGGAGGCTTTTTCGGAAAGAGAAGCAAGTCCTTCTCTGGTGGTATTGCTGCCTTCTTTGTTATCGGTATCCTCCGCGGTCGGACCAACGAGAAGATTGCCGTGAACCGTAGGAGTAACCAGGACACCTTTTCCCATTTTACCCGGTAGCTGGAAAATCGTATGGGATACATGAGTTCCGGCAGATTTATCAAGAAGCTGGTATTCACCTTTCCGGGCGGTAATGTGAAGTTTTTTGCTGCTTACCATATTGTGAAAAACATCTGCATATACACCGGCAGCGTTGATAACAGTTTTTGCGGTGATATCCTGCTTATCAGTGGAAATCAGGTATCCATCTTCTAGGCTGGTGATAGAAGTTACAGCAGTATTTAAAAAGAATTCAACGCCATTTGCAACGGCATTTTCCGCGAAGGCAATTGTCATATGAAACGGACAGACGATACCACCTGTGGGTGCGTAGAGAGCACTTGTGACATGGTCGTCTAAATTTGGCTCCATGGTGTGTAAGGCTTCGCGGTCAAGAATGCGTAAGTCTTTGACCCCGTTTTCTTTCCCCTGTTCCAAAAGACGTTCCAATTCGCTGGCATCCTGTTCATCGGTGCAGACCACCAGAGAACCGTTTCGTACAAAAGGAATGTCCAGATCCTTAGAGAGAGTATCCATCATGGCATTTCCTTCTACATTAAGCTTTGCTTTCAGTGTGCCCGGTTTTGCGTCAAATCCGGCGTGGATAATGGCACTGTTGGCTTTGGAGGTTCCGCAGCAGACATCCTCTTCCCGTTCAATGACACAGATGCCTGCCTGATAGCGGGATAACTCTCTGGCAATGGCACAGCCGGTGACTCCGGCACCAATAACTGCAATATCGTACATATAAAACTCCTTTCTGCTGGCAACAAAAAAAGCAAGATAAATAAAAGCGATGCTCTCGCTCTTCTTTACCTTGCTCTCGTCTCTTGGTAATTCAATCTTTATTTATGCATATTATAACATGAATTGGAATGGGTGACAATTCCTTTTTTACAGTAAAATGAAAAACATAATTTGGGCGAGTGACGAGAAAATGTCAGAAAATTTGAAAAACAGGTATCACAAAGTTTTGCCCTATGCTATACTAGAACTATGGGAAAAACAGAGCATCAGAAACTGAAAATATTATATATATTAGAACTGCTGTATGAACAGACGGATGAGAAGCATGCTGTCAGGATGAGGGATATTATAGCATATCTGAATCAGAAAGGTATTTCGGCAGAACGTAAAAGTATTTATCGGGATTTGGAGATGCTGCAGGACTTTGGCGTGGATATTTTAAGGGAACAGGAGTACCGAGGCGGATATTATATCGGAAGCCGTGATTTTGAACTGGCAGAATTGAAACTTTTGGTGGATGCGGTGCAGTCATCGAAGTTCATTACACAGAAGAAATCAAGAGAGCTGATACATAAGTTGGAGAAGCTGGTCAGCGTCTATGAGGCAAAACAGCTTCAGCGTCAGGTAGTGGTAACCAACCGGAATAAGACCATTAATGAGAATATTTATTATAACATTGATATGATTTACAACGGAATTTCCGGAGATGTAAAAATCCGTTTCCAGTATTTTTCGTGGAATATCGAAAAAGAAATGGAGCTTCGACGGGACGGAGCATTTTACGAGGTGAGTCCGCTGGTGCTTTCCTGGGATGATGAGAATTATTATCTTATAGCATATGATGAGGAAGATAAGATTATCAAGCATTTCCGCGTGGATAAGATGCTTAAGATTTCACTGACCAGAAAGAAACGGGAAGGTCTTAAGCAGTTTGAAACCTTTGATATTGCATCTTATTCAAAGAAAACTTTTGGTATGTTTGCCGGTGAGGAAGAAACGGTGACACTGCTTTGTGAAAATGATATGATTGGCGTGGTGATTGACCGGTTTGGGCAGGAAGTAAATGTCAGAAAAGCAGATGATATGCATTTTAGAGCAAGACTTCATGTGGCAGTCAGCGGACAGTTTTACGGCTGGCTTTGTGGTCTTGGAGAAAAGGTTGAGATTATTGAGCCGGCAGAGATGAGAGAAAACTATGTGACATATCTTCAGAGGATACAGAATAAATACAGTTAGCAGGTGATGGGAAGAATGGAGACAGAAGTTAAGTATTGTAAGATGTGCAGAAAGGCATTGCCACCTTTGTCAGACAGGGAATACTGTTATGCCTGTGAGGAACTGCTTCTTTTTGATAAAGTGAGGGAATTTGTACGAAACAATGATGTAAATGAATATCAGGTGGCAGAGTATTTTGATATTCCGGTACGGATGGTAAAGCAGTGGATTAAAGAGGGAAGAATTGAATATAAAGAAAAGGATAAAGCAGGTATTATGTCGAATTATTGTTCCCGGTGCGGACAGCCGGTTTCCTTTGGAACACTTTGTCCACAGTGCCTGCGTCTTTTAAATGGAGAAAAGGCGAGAATGATTGGTTTTTCAAAACCGGAAGAAGGGGAAGAGGGCGAGATGCGTTTCTTAGACGGAGAAAGAAAGTAAGCAGTACTGCTTTGATTTTGGGTTATATTTGTAAAACAGAAACAGCCTGTGATTTTCATGATGTATCATGAAAATCACAGGCTGTTTTTAAAATAAAGTCTATTTCTGCTTTCTGATTTCAGTTGCTGCTTTAATAAAGCCTTTGAATAAAGGATGTGGACGGTTTGGTCTGGATTTTAATTCTGGATGGGCCTGGGTTGCAACGAACCAAGGGTGTCCAGGAATTTCTACCATTTCTACGATACGTCCATCTGGAGAAAGACCACACAGCTTCATACCGTTTTCGGTAAGAATGTTACGGTAATCATTGTTCACTTCGTATCTGTGACGATGTCTTTCGTGGATGGTTTCTTCTCCGTAAACCTGATAAGCAAGGGAATCAGTATCCAGAACACATGGGTAAGAACCGAGACGTAAGGTTCCACCGATGTCTTCAATGCCATCCTGATCCGGCATCAGAGCAATGACAGGATGTGTGGTATTCGGATCCAATTCGATGCTGTGCGCGTCATTGAGTCTGCAGACGTGTCTTGCATATTCAATGATAGCAACCTGCATACCAAGACAGAGACCAAGGTATGGAATTTTATGTTCTCTTGCATATTTTGCAGCAGTAATCATTCCTTCTACACCACGGTCACCGAAACCACCCGGTACAATAATTCCGTCAGAATTACCAAGAATTTCTTCTGCATTTTCATCATTTAATAATTCGGAATCTACCCAGTTTAAATTAACGGTTGCACGCTCGGCAATTCCACCATGTTTTAATGCTTCTACAACAGAGATATAAGCATCATGAAGCTGTGTATATTTTCCAACTAAGGAGATATTTACTTCCTGAATCGGATTGCGTAATGCTTCAACCATATCGGTCCAGTCTTTTAAATCCGGCTCCGGACATGGAAGATGAAGAGAATCACAGGCAACCTTTGCCAGATTTTCTTTTTCCATGGCAAGTGGTGCTTCATAAAGATACTCTACATCCAGATTCTGCAGTACATGATCGTTTGGGACGTTACAGAACAAAGCAATTTTATCCTTTAAGCCCTGGTCTAAAGGATGCTCGGAACGGCATACGATAATATCCGGCTGGATACCCATTCCCTGTAATTCTTTTACACTGGACTGTGTCGGTTTGGTCTTTAATTCACCGGATGCCTTGATATAAGGAATCAGTGTTACATGAATCAGAATTGCATTTTCATGTCCGACTTCATGCTGGAACTGTCTGATGGACTCTAAGAAAGGCTGGCTTTCAATATCTCCAACAGTACCACCTACTTCAATGATGGCAATATGGGTATCATTGGAAGTAAAGTTACGGTAGAATCGGCTCTTGATTTCATTGGTAATATGTGGAATTACCTGAACAGTACCTCCACCAAAGTCTCCACGGCGTTCTTTCTGAAGTACAGACCAGTAAACCTTTCCGGTAGTAACGTTAGAATTCTTGGTAAGACTTTCATCAATGAAACGTTCATAATGGCCTAAATCCAGGTCGGTTTCTGCTCCATCATCGGTAACGAAAACTTCACCGTGCTGGATTGGGTTCATGGTACCCGGGTCAATATTGATATACGGGTCAAATTTCTGCATAGTAACCTTGTAGCCTCTGGCTTTTAACAGACGGCCAAGTGATGCAGCAGTAATGCCTTTTCCGAGACCGGAAACAACTCCACCGGTGACAAAGACGTATTTTACAGGCATGGTAGTTCCTCCTTAAATGTGTGTATATGGTTAAAACTTAGATAGACCGACAGTGAATGCGCCGTCGGTCTCATTTTTTCTCAAACTTAGTCTATTATACAACGACAGTAAAAATAAATCCACAAAAATTTATAAAATATTTAGAAAAGAAAGGAAAACTTAACAGAGTTATTATTGATTTATCCGGGCAGATTACATATAATAAGAACTATATTTTGGGAGAGTTTCGAGAATCATATACGGAGGATACAATGGATAACCTGTTTAATAATGGAAATAATAATCAGAATGGTGGAAATAATAACCAGAATAATGGGAATAATAATCAGAACGGCGATAAAAAGGGCGGTAATGGCCAGATGATACTGGCATTTGTTATCATTACTCTTGTGACGCTGTTCTTTATGAGTCTTTTAAACCGTTGCAGTGCAGATATGACTTCCCAGCGGATTACCTATACGGAATTTGTCCAGATGGTAAAGGATGACAAGGTAGAAAAGGTCGAAGTAGGTGCAAACCAGTATAATATCACACCGAAGTCAGATGATAAGACGTTGGTAAAGATGACCTATTATACCGGATTTATTAAAGATGAAAATTTATTAAATCTCTTAAATAAACACAATGTAGAAATTGACGGATATATTCCGAATAATACATCGACATGGGTGTTTAATATTTTAAGTATTGTATTGCCTTTGATTATTATCTGGATTATTTTTGGCGCAGTCATGAAGAAGGCCGGCGGCGGAATGATGGGAGTCGGCAAGAGCAATGCCAAAGTATATGTAGAAAAGACAACCGGTGTAACCTTTAAGGATGTTGCCGGACAGGATGAAGCAAAAGAATCTTTACAGGAAGTGGTAGATTTCCTGCATAATCCGAAAAAATACCGTGAAATCGGAGCAAAACTTCCGAAGGGAGCATTGCTTGTAGGACCTCCTGGAACCGGTAAAACGCTGCTTGCCAAGGCAGTTGCCGGAGAAGCAAATGTTCCGTTCTTCTCACTGGCCGGTTCTGACTTTGTAGAGATGTTTGTAGGTGTCGGTGCATCCCGGGTAAGAGATTTGTTTAAGGATGCCCAGAAACAGGCACCATGTATCATATTTATTGATGAGATTGATGCCATCGGCAAGAGCCGTGACAGCAGATTCGGCGGTGGAAATGACGAGCGTGAGCAGACCTTAAACCAGCTGCTGGCAGAGATGGATGGATTTGATACTTCAAAGGGGCTTTTAGTTCTGGCAGCAACAAACCGTCCGGAAGTACTGGATAAAGCGTTACTTCGCCCGGGTCGGTTTGACCGTAGAATTATTGTAGACAAACCGGATTTGAAGGGTCGTCTTGAGACGCTGAAGGTACACTCCAAAGATGTGCATATGGATGAATCCGTAGATTTGGAAGCAATTGCTCTGGCAAGTGCGGGACTGGTTGGCTCCGATCTTGCAAATATGATTAATGAAGCTGCTATTAATGCAGTAAAACATAACCGTAAATTTGTAAATCAGAGTGATTTGTTTGAAGCCTTTGAAATCGTGGCAGTTGGTGGAAAAGAGAAGAAAGACCGTGCCATGAGTAATCATGAGAAGAAGATTGTTTCTTATCATGAAGTAGGTCATGCAATGGTTACTGCATTACAGAAGAATACAGAACCGGTACAGAAAATTACTATCGTACCAAGAACCATGGGGGCATTGGGATACACCTTGCAGACACCGGAAGAAGAGAAATTTCTTGAGACCAAGGATGAATTAATTGCCAAGATAACGACTTATATGGCAGGCCGTGCAGCAGAAGAACTGGTATTCCATTCTGCAACCAGTGGAGCAGCAAATGATATTGAAAATGCGACCAAGATTGCAAGGGCAATGATTACACAGTTTGGTATGTCAGATAAATTTGGCATGATGAGTTTGGCTTCTGTAGATAATGCATATCTGGATGGTGCAGCACATTTGAATTGCGGCGATGAGACAGCGGCACAGATTGATGAAGAAGTCCGTACCATGATTCATAACTGCTATCAGGAGGCATATCAGCTCTTAGAAGAGAATCGCGAGGTATTAGACCATATTGCGGATTATTTATATGAACATGAAACCATTACGGGTAAAGAATTTATGAAGATATTCCGTGAGTTAAAAGGGCTGCCGGATCCGGATGAGGAAAAGAAGGAAGAAGACCAAAAAGAAGAGAACGGGAATGACGTTTAATATTAAAGAAGAATTAAAGAAGCTTCCGAATCAGCCGGGGGTCTATATCATGCATGATGCCAGTGATGCCATTATCTATGTAGGTAAGGCAGTAAGCCTTCGAAACCGGGTACGTCAGTATTTTCAGGCGTGTCATGACGAAGGAATCAAGAAAGACCAGATGGTAAAGAAGATTACCCGGTTTGAATATATTATCACTGATTCGGAATTAGAAGCACTGGTATTAGAATGCAATTTAATAAAAGAGTACAGACCGAAGTATAATACCATGCTCCGGGATGATAAGACTTATCCCTATATAAAGGTGACTCTGGGGGAAGAATTTCCCAGGGTTCTCTTTTGCCGTCAGCTGAAAAAAGACAAATCCAGATATTTTGGTCCATATACCAGTGCCGGTGCGGTGAAAGATACGATAGATTTGTTGAAAAAAATTTATCATTTAAGAACCTGCAACCGGGTATTGCCAAGAGATATTGGAAAAGAACGTCCGTGCCTTAATTACCATATTCATCAGTGTCAGGCACCCTGTCAGGGTTATATTTCCAAAGAGGAGTACCGGGAGAAAATCAATCAGGCAGTAGATTTCTTAAATGGCAATTATCAGCCGGTTTTAAAAGAATTAGAAGAGCGTATGATGCAGGCATCGGAAAATATGGATTTTGAGCGGGCAATTGAGTACCGGGAACTTTTAAACAGTGTAAAACAGGTGGCACAGAAGCAGAAAATCACCAGTTCCGATGGAGAAGATAAAGATATAATAGCTCTTGCAGCCGATGACCGGGATGCAGTAGTCCAGGTATTCTTTATCCGGAGCGGAAGGCTTATAGGAAGAGAACATTTTTATGTAACTATTGCCAATGAAGACAGTAAGGAACAGATACTGGCAACATTTTTAAAGCAGTTCTATTCCGGAACACCATATATCCCAAAGGAAATCATGCTGCAATATGCAGTTGAGGATGCGGCAGTTATTGAAGACTGGCTGACTAAGAAGCGTGGTCAGAAGGTAGTACTCCGGGTACCACAGAAAGGAATGAAGGAAAAACTGGTAGAGCTGGCAGAGAAAAATGCCGCACTGGTATTGTCCCAGGACAGGGAAAAACTAAAGCGTGAAGAAGGCAGGACAATCGGTGCAATGAAAGAAATTGCATCCTGGCTGGATTTAGAAAAGTTAGAACGCGTGGAAGCCTATGATATTTCCAATATCAATGGATTTGAAACGGTAGGTTCCATGGTGGTTTATGAAAAGGGAAAACCACAGCGCAGTGATTACCGGAAATTTAAGTTAAGAACTATCACGGGACCGGATGATTATGCATCCATGCACGAGGTTCTGACCCGCAGATTTACCCATGGACAGGAAGAAAGGAAAATTTTACAAAAAAAAGGGCTGGATGACCAATATGGGGGATTTACAAAATTCCCGGATTTGATTATGATGGATGGTGGAAGAGGTCAGGTAAATATTGCTCTTCAGGTGCTGGATGAACTGCATCTTTCCATACCGGTCTGTGGAATGGTAAAAGATGATCATCACAGGACGAGAGGATTATATTATCAGAATATAGAGATACCGATAGACACTTCCGGTGAAGGATTTCATCTGATTACAAGAATACAGGATGAAGCACATCGGTTTGCTATAGAATATCATCGTTCTTTACGAAGTAAGGAACAGGTGCATTCTGTGCTGGATGATATCCCGGGAATCGGGCCGGCACGAAGAAAGGCGCTGATGCGAAGGTTCCAGTCCTTAGACGCAATTCGCAGTGCATCCATAGAAGAATTGTCTGGGACAGAAGCGATGAACGAAAAAGCAGCGGAAGAAGTATTCCGCTTTTTCCACAGGGGAGAGGAAAAATAAAAAGAAAAAGGAGAATCACTATGACCAAAGAAGAAAAATTCAAAAACAAAAGTATCAAGAAAAAAGTTAATGATGCATTTAACATGATATTCAGGCTGTATTTTGCAACAGTAGCACTAGCCAGTCTGGGATTGATTCTGCTGGCAGTGGTGCCGGATGCGTTCCGTATTCCGGTTCTGGTTATCTGCATTGTGATTATGCTGACAATCGTAGTAGTAAGTGTTACTTTAACCGGCCGGGAATCCAAGTGGTTAATTTATTATATTGTAAAACCAATCCGGGAATTAGAAGATGTAGCAGAGCATCTTTCCCATGGAGAATTGCATGAGAAAGTAACTTATCAGTCTGAAGATGAAATCGGAGAACTGGCAAACCGGTTCCGTAATATGGAAGATACTTTACAGAAAATTGTTGGCGATTTACAGAATATTTTAAAAGAATTTGCACAGGGTAATTATACCGTACGTTCTTCATGCAAAGAAGCATATGTGGGAGAATTTGAAACTGTGATGGAAGAACTGGTAAGCACCATCCAGAACGTAAGCAGTACATTATGTCTGATTAAGGAATCATCTAATCAGGTAGCCGCCGGCTCTGAACAGCTTGCAATCAGCTCCCAGGATCTGGCAAAGGGTGCAACAGACCAGTCTATTGCAGTAGATAATCTGGTGGAGAATGTTTCAAAGGTTACAGAACAGGTTGTTGCAAACAGCAAGTCAACAGATATTGTACATGACCGTGCAAAGAGCGTAGGAATGGAAGCAAATGTCAGCCAGAACAAGATGCGGGAACTTATGGAGGCAATGGAACGTATCTCGACAACATCCAAAGAGCTGGAAAGAGTTATTACTGAAATTGATGGTATTGCAAGCCAGACTAACCTTCTTTCCCTGAATGCATCCATTGAGGCTGCAAGAGCCGGAGAAGCAGGAAAGGGATTTGCAGTTGTTGCAGAGCAGATTCGTATGCTGGCTGAAAGCAGTGCAGAATCTGCAGAGACATCCAAGCATTTACTGGAGACAAACCAGGTAGAAGTAGAACATGGAAACGAAGTAACACAGCAGACATCGGAATCATTAAATAAGGTTATTACAGAACTGGATGCTATTATTACAGAAGTTGCTAATATCAGAATTGCATCTGACCGCCAGGCAGTGTCAGTAAAAGAAATTGAAGATGGTGTAAAACAGATTGATGATGTTATTCAGACCAATTCTGCAGCATCCCAGGAAGCATCAGCAACCAGTGAAGAATTGTCTGCAGAGGCAACTTCTTTAGATGAACTGGTAGAACGTTTCAAATTATTAGAACAGTAAAGAATTATAAAAATACAGGGGCGAAGATAAGGAAGGAGTCATGCCGTGGAAGGTGTAGGAATTGAGAAAATCGTAAAAAAACTGCAGTTAAAGAAATATATTGAGGATATGGAATTAAAGGGACACCGCATCAGACTTGCGGATGTAAACCGTCCGGCATTACAGCTGAGCGGATATTTTGAACATTTCGAGCAGTCCCGTGTACAGATTATCGGTATGGTAGAATATACATACCTGCAGCATTTGAATGATTCAGAAAAGGATAGCATTTACAGCCGGTTCTTAAAATATGATATACCATGTGTTATTTTCTGCAGGAATTTACAGCCGGATGACCTGTTCTTACAGAGGGCAAAGGAAAATAATGTTCCGGTATTCGGAACAGACAGAAGCACATCAGAATTCATGGCGGAGCTGATTTATCTTTTAAGTGAAGAGCTTGCTCCGTGTATTACCATCCATGGTGTGCTGGTAGACGTTTACGGTGAGGGACTTCTGATTACCGGTGAAAGCGGAATTGGTAAGAGTGAAGCAGCACTGGAACTGATTAAGCGAGGACATCGTCTGGTAACAGATGATGTGGTAGAAATCCGTAAAATCAATGAGCATACCTTAACCGGCACATCACCGGATATCACCAGATACTTCATTGAGTTAAGAGGTATCGGAATCATTGATGTAAAGACTTTGTTCGGTGTTGAGTGTGTAAAAGAGAAACAGAATATCGATCTCGTAATTAAACTGGAAGACTGGAAGAAAGATAATGAGTATGACCGCCTTGGCCTTGAGGAAGAATATACAGAGTTACTTGGAAATAAAGTAGTATGTCATTCCCTTCCAATCCGTCCAGGCCGAAATCTGGCAGTTATTTGCGAGGCTGCAGCCGTTAACCACAGACAGAAGAAGATGGGTTACAATGCAGCTCAGGAATTGTATCGTCGTGTACAGGCAAATCTGAACAAGAAGGACGACGAGGAAGAAGAGTAAAAGGAGATTCATTCATATGGAACGAGAAGTAGCATGGAATCATTACAGTGAAGAAGAGAAGAAGAAAGTTTTTGAATTTGCAGAAGAGTATCGTAAATTTATATCAGCATGTAAGACAGAAAGAGAATGTGTACGCACTTTTGTAGAGCGGGCAGAGGCAGCAGGATATCTTGATATAAAGAAAGTGATTGCAGAAGGAATAAAACTGGAATCCGGTGCAAGAGTGTATGCAGATAATAATGGAAAAGCACTTGCTATGTTCATTGTAGGAAAGAAACCAATGGAAGAGGGCATGCGGATTCTCGGAGCACATGTGGATTCTCCGAGAATGGATTTAAAACAGAATCCATTCTATGAAGATACCGGGCTTGCTATGTTAGATACCCATTATTATGGTGGTGTGAAGAAATACCAGTGGGTAACACTTCCGCTGGCATTGCATGGTGTAGTGGCAAAGAAAGACGGAAGTGTAGTAGAGGTAAATATTGGAGATAAGCCGGGAGACCCGGTATTTGGTGTCAGTGATTTACTGATTCATCTTGCCGGTGAGCAGATGGAAAAGAAAGCAGCAAAGGTTATTGAAGGAGAAAACTTAGACCTTCTGATTGGAAGTATTCCGCTTGCAGGTGAAGAAAAAGAAAATGCCAAGGATACGGTAAAAGAAAATATCCTTGGAATCTTAAAAGAGGAATATGGAATTGAGGAAGAAGATTTCCTGTCCGCAGAGATTGAAGTGGTACCAGCCGGAGAAGCAAGAGATTATGGATTTGACCGGAGCATGATTATGGGGTACGGACATGATGACAGAGTCTGTGCGTATCCATCCTTTGAGGCAATGCTGGCAAAAAACGAAACACCGGAATATACCAGTGTATGTCTCCTGGTAGATAAAGAAGAAATCGGCAGCGTGGGAGCAACCGGGATGCAGTCGAGATTTTTTGAAAATATGACAGCAGAAGTGATGGCAGCAGCAGGACAGTATACAGAACTTGCACTGCGTCGTGCATTGCAGAATTCCCATGTATTATCCTCTGATGTCAGTGCGGCATTTGACCCCAATTATCCGTCCGTTATGGATAAGAAAAATGCAGCATATTTTGGAAAAGGAATGGTATTTAATAAATATACCGGTTCCAGAGGAAAGTCAGGTTCTAATGATGCCAGTGCAGAATATGTTGGAAAATTGCGTGCAGTGATGGACGATGGTAATGTATTTTATCAGACTGCAGAATTAGGTAAAGTAGACCAGGGTGGCGGCGGAACCATCGCGTATATTCTGGCAAATTATGGAATGCAGGTAATTGACAGTGGTGTGGCAGTTTTAAATATGCATGCACCATGGGAGATTATCAGTAAAGCAGATTTATATGAAGCATATAAAGGTTATGTAGCATTTCTGGCTTCATAGAGAAATAAAAAATGGGAGAAGCAAATTGTGAGAGAAGACTGGATAGAAGCCATTAAGACAATTGTAGATGAAAGCAGAATACGCTTGCAGGAGCCGATGAGCCGTCATACCACATTCCGGATTGGGGGCATGGCAGAGATTTTTCTGATGCCGACCATCAAAGAGGCAGTGGATGTCATCACATTGTGCAGAGCAAAGAAGATTCCGTATACGATTATTGGAAACGGAAGCAATCTTCTGGTGGGCGATAAGGGAATTCCCGGAGTGGTCATTGAATTTGGCGCAAATGCATCTTCCATTGAAGTAAAGGAAAATATGATTCATGCCGAAGCGGGAGCATTGCTGTCGAAGGTTGCACACAAGGCACTGGAAGCATCCTTAGGCGGCATGGAATTTGCAGCAGGAATTCCGGGAAGCATCGGAGGTGCAGTTGTGATGAACGCCGGTGCTTATGGCGGAGAGATGAAGGATATTTTAGTATCTGCGGATCTTTTGACCAAAGATGGTGAAGTGGTAGAAGTTCCGGTAGAAGAGATTTCCTTAAGTTACAGACACAGCCGTGTTATGGAGACCGGGGAAGTAGTGCTGGGTGTAACGTTAAAATTAGTATCCGGAGAAAAAGAGAAAATTGAAGCTGTCATGCAGGAACTCCGCCAGAAACGGCAGGAGAAGCAGCCGTTGGAATTCCCAAGTGCAGGAAGTACCTTTAAGCGGCCGGAAGGCTATTTTGCCGGAAAGCTGATTATGGATGCCGGGTTAAGAGGCTATCGTGTGGGAGATGCCCAGGTATCTGAGAAACATTGCGGCTTTGTTATAAACCGTGGGCAGGCAACTGCAGCAGAAGTGGAAGAGCTGATGCGCAGGGTGCAGGAGAAAGTAGAACAGGAGTTTCAGGTAAGACTGGAGCCGGAAGTAAGAAGGTTAGGAGAATTTTCATGAAACTGGTAATTCTGACAGGAATGTCCGGGGCGGGAAAGAGTACAGCACTTAAGATGATGGAGGATATCGGATTTTATTGTGTCGATAATCTGCCGATTCCGCTGATTGAAAAGTTTATAGAGTTGGCAGATTTAAGAAATACCGAGCTTCAGAAGGTTGCTGTGGGTGTGGATATCCGAAGCGGACAGGCATTGGAAGATTTGCAGGATATTCTTGACCACCTGAGAGGTGAAGGAAAAGAATTTGATGTACTGTTTTTGGATGCAGAGGATGGTGTGCTGGTAAAACGTTATAAAGAAACCAGAAGAAGTCATCCACTGGCAGGAAGCGATCGTGTCGATAAAGGCATCGAAGAAGAAAGAAGAAGATTGGAATTCTTAAAGAAACAGGCAAATTACATTATAGATACCAGTCATCTTCTGACCAGAGAATTAAAAACAGAATTAAATAAAATATTTGTAGAGAATCAGGAGTTTAAGAATTTATTTATCACAATTTTATCCTTTGGATTCAAGTATGGAATTCCGGCAGATGCAGATCTGGTGTTTGATGTACGTTTTCTGCCAAATCCGTATTATGTGGAAGGATTACGCCAAAAGAATGGCAATGATAAAGAAATTCAGGATTTTGTGATGCAATATAAGGAAGCCCACGTATTTCTGGATAAATTAGAAGATATGATAAAATTTCTGATACCGAATTACATAACAGAGGGGAAGAGCCAGCTGGTAATTGCCATTGGCTGTACCGGAGGCAAGCATCGTTCCGTAACCCTTGCCAATGAATTGTTTAAACGGTTGGAGAAACAGAAACAGTTTGGAATTAAGATAGAGCATCGTGACATTGAAAAGGATACGATGCGGCACTAGATGGAGATATGAGATGTCTTTTTCGGGAGAAGTAAAGGCGGAACTGGAGAAGCATATAAGTAAAAGCAGACACTGCCAGTTAGCAGAACTTGCAGCAATTATAAGTTTTTCCGGAAGAATGATATTGACGGGAGCAGATCCCAGATTGGAAATTGCAACAGAACATGCCGGATTGGCAAAAAAGTGCTATACGCTTTTGAAGCGGGCATTTGACATCAGTGCAGAGTTATCTGAACAGAATCCGGGTGTGTTATATATAGAAGAACAGGATGCCATGCGCAGGGTATTAATGGCACTTAAATTTTTGGAAGAGGACGGTTCACTGCATCCGTTCCGACAGGCAGTAAATGGAATGTTGCTGCAGAAGTCCTGCTGTAGAAGGACGTTTGTAAGAGGAGCATTTCTGGCTTCGGGTTCCATGAGTGACCCGCATAAATCCTATCATTTTGAAATTGTATGCGCAACGCCACAACAGGCAGAACAGCTCAGGACGGTAATCAGTGACTTTGGCATGGATGCGAAAGTGGTGGAACGCAAGAAGCACCATGTGGTATACTTAAAAGAAGGTGCACAGATTGTGGATATGTTAAATATCATGGAAGCACATGTGGCACTGATGAACCTTGAAAATGTACGCATTTTAAAGGAGATGCGTAACAGTGTAAACCGGCAGGTAAATTGTGAAACTGCCAATATTAATAAGACAGTGAATGCTGCAGTAAAGCAGATTGAAGATATTAAGTTTATCCAGGAAAAGGGACGACTGCAGGAATTGCCGGATAATCTTTACGAGATGGCACAGGTACGTTTGGAGCACCCGGAAGCGCCTCTTAAGGAACTGGGGGCATACTTAAATCCACCGGTGGGAAAATCCGGCGTGAATCACAGGTTAAGAAAGATAAGTGAAATTGCTGAAAACATGAGAGTATGAAAAGGATGAGGAGGAATACATATGATGAAGAAAGAGGTGACCATTAAATTTGTCAATGGTGTCGAAGCAAGTCCCATTGCATTGCTTGTTCAGACTGCAAATCGTTTTTCCAGCAGTATTTATATTGAATCCGGAGATAAAAAAGTAAATGTGAAGAGCATTATGGGTATGATGTCACTGGCAATGAATTATGAGGATATGGTAACAGTTGTTACTGAGGGTGAGGACGAGAAGGAAGCCTTGGATACATTGGAACAGTTCCTGTCTGAGGGCTAGAAGGAAAAGAGAGGTTATGTAAAAAATGAAAAAGAAATTACTTTTTATATTTAATCCACATTCCGGCAAGGGACTGATTAAGAATAAACTGTTAGAAATTGTAGACATTATGGTAAAGGCAGATTATGAAGTAACCATATATCCGACACAGAGCAAAGGGGATGCGCAGAACCATGTCAGAGAAGAAGCGAAGAATTATGATCTGATTGTCTGTAGTGGTGGAGACGGTACTTTGGATGAAGCAGTCAGCGGAATGATGGAAAGTGAAGAAAAGACACTGCTTGGCTATATTCCGGCAGGAAGTACCAACGACTTTGCCAATTCTTTAAGAATACCTAAAAGCATGCTAAAGGCAGCAAATGTAGCGGTAAAGGGAAGACGGTTTCCGGTAGATATAGGATATTTTAATGGAGATTCATTCGTATATGTGGCAGCATTTGGACTGTTTACTGCAGTATCTTATCAGACCAGCCAGCAGTTAAAGAATGTATTAGGACACGCAGCTTATATTTTAGAAGGAATGAAACAGCTTTTAGACATTCCGGTCTATAAGATGCGGGTAGAATATGATGATGAGGTATTAGAGGACGAATTTATCTATGGTATGATTACCAATTCTATTTCTGTGGGGGGATTTAAGAACCTGACAGGTAAAAATGTACTCCTGGATGACGGTGTTTTTGAGGTGACACTGATTAAAGCACCGAAGAATCCACTGGAGTTAAATGAGATTATTGCAGCATTAACCAGCCGCAAGGATGATACCGACCTGGTATACTCATTTAAGAGCAGCAATATTAAGTTTTATCCGGAAGAAATTATTCCATGGACTTTAGATGGTGAGTTTGGGGGAGACCATAAGGAAGTGGAAATAAGAAATATGCACCAGGCTTTGGAGATTATGGTCAAGAATAAAGAAACATCTGTAAAATGATTGTTATATTTTTAACTTTATTTTTGGGAAAAGCCATGGTACAATGAAAAAAAACAATGGAGGAATCAAAATGTTAGTATCAGCAACAGAAATGTTAAAAAAAGCAAAAGCTGGTCATTATGCAGTAGGCCAGTTCAATATCAACAACCTTGAGTGGACAAAATCAATACTGTTAACTGCAGAAGAATTAAAATCCCCTGTAATTCTTGGTGTATCTGAAGGTGCAGGAAAATATATGACAGGTTTTAAGACCGTTGCAGCTATGGTAAAAGCTATGGATGAAGAACTTGGAATCACAGTTCCTGTAGCACTTCACTTAGATCATGGAACATATGAAGGATGTTATAAATGTATCAAAGCTGGATTTACATCTATCATGTTTGATGGTTCTCATTATCCATTTGAAGAGAACCTTGCTAAGTCTACAGAGCTTGTAAATGTAGCTCATCAGCTTGGACTTTCTATCGAGTGTGAGGTTGGTTCCATCGGTGGAGAAGAAGACGGAGTAGTTGGAATGGGCGAGTGCGCAGATCCTAACGAGTGTAAGACAATCGCTGATCTTGGTGTAGATATGCTTGCAGCAGGTATCGGTAATATCCACGGAAAATATCCGGCAAACTGGAAAGGACTTTCCTTCGAGACTCTGGACGCTATCCAGCAGAAGACAGGAACTATGCCATTAGTACTTCACGGTGGTACAGGAATTCCTGCAGATATGATTAAGAAAGCTATCTCTCTTGGCGTATCTAAGATTAATGTAAATACAGAGTGTCAGTTATCTTTCGCAGATGCTACACGTAAATATATTGAAGCTGGTAAGGACTTAGAGGGCAAAGGATTTGACCCACGTAAATTATTAGCTCCAGGTGCAGAAGCAATCAAAGCTACTGTAAAAGAAAAAATGGAATTATTTGGTTCTGTTGGAAAAGCAGAATAAGAATGATTTTTATAAGGGCCGCCCATTAGAGGGTGCAAGTAAGGGATTTTTATCCTTTGAAAAATCGGCATAGTTTCGGAGAAATCCGGCTATGCCATTTTTTTCTTTTGCTTGCAGGAAGATTAACTGCACCAATGCAGTTGTAGATAATTTGGATTTCCTGCTGTCTGCGACCATTCATTTTCTCTGCTTTGAATATAATAATCTTGTCATCGAATTCTCGTATAATCTCAGCATTTAATTCTGTAAATTCAGCATATTTCTTTACTAAGGATAAGAAGTACTGTGCATTGAGGTTTTCTTCCTTAGCCTATGATAAGAATAATTTCAGTTCAGAGACTCTTCATATTCTTTCTTGCCTGAAGTGCCGGAAACCACGGAATGCGTACATTAAAAAGTACAGAAGAGGGTACGGAAAAAGTAGTTGCAGATGAGAATGGGTATGCAGTACCGCCTGGCAGCAACTGATTTCGAAACCGGCGATTGATAAAATCGACAAAAAATGTATATTATTTTGCACAAATTTGTAGAATGTATCAAAAATAAAAAAAATATAAACTTTGACTTGATTTTTTAGAAAGTTTCATGTATTTTAGATATAGCAGATGAAATGTGCGTGACGAACAAGGGTGTTCCAAAGGAATTGGAATGCCCTTTTTTCTATATCTGGGGAATTACCGGAGGAGAGAAGTCATACATTGATTGCAGAAAATAAAAATCATATTTCTCAGGGGATTTATGGTGAGAGGCAGAAAGGATGTATAGTATGAGTGAGACAGAATATTTCAATGTAGCAGATATTTTCGGCGAGAACGTATTCAATGATGCAGTAATGCAGGAACGTCTTCCGAAAAAGACCTACAAAAAGTTAAGAGAAGTAATCGAAGAGGGAAAAGAATTAGACCTTGAGACAGCAGACGTAGTGGCACATGAGATGAAAGAGTGGGCAATCGAAAAAGGAGCTACCCATTATACACACTGGTTCCAGCCATTAACAGGAGTAACTGCTGAGAAACATGATTCCTTTATTACAGCACCAATGCCAAACGGTAAAGTTTTGATGAGCTTTTCAGGTAAGGAATTAATCAAAGGTGAGCCGGATGCATCTTCTTTTCCATCCGGTGGATTAAGAGCAACCTTTGAGGCAAGAGGATATACAGCATGGGATTGTACTTCGCCGGCATTCGTAAGACAGGATGCAGCAGGAGCAACTCTTTGCATTCCTACCGCTTTCTGCTCCTACACAGGAGAAGCATTGGACCAGAAGACACCGTTACTTCGTTCCATGGAAGCAATTAATACCCAGTCTCTCCGGCTTTTAAGATTATTTGGAAATACAACATCTAAGAAAGTAACTCCTTCCGTTGGACCGGAGCAGGAATATTTCATCGTAGACAGAGAAAAATATTTAAAGAGAAAAGATTTAATCTTTACCGGACGTACCTTATTTGGAGCAATGCCTCCAAAAGGACAGGAAATGGATGACCATTACTTCGGAATCATCCGTGAGAGAATTGCAGCATACATGAGAGATGTAAATAAAGAATTATGGAAACTTGGTGTATCTGCAAAGACACAGCATAACGAAGTTGCTCCTGCACAGCATGAGTTAGCTCCAATCTACTCCGAAGCAAACGTAGCAGTAGACCACAACCAGTTAGTAATGGAAACCTTAAAGAAGGTTGCCGGCCGTCATGGCTTACAGTGTCTGCTTCATGAGAAGCCATTTGCAGGTGTCAATGGTTCTGGAAAACATAACAACTGGTCTATCACAACAGATGATGGAATTAACTTATTAGAGCCGGGCAAAACACCTCATGAGAACGTACAGTTCTTATTAGTGCTTACCTGTATCTTAAAAGCAGTAGATAAACATGCAGACCTGCTTCGTGAATCTGCAGCAGACGTTGGAAACGACCACAGATTAGGAGCAAACGAGGCACCGCCAGCAATCGTTTCTATCTATCTTGGAGAACAGTTACAGGATGTATTATCACAGCTTATCTGCACCGGAGAAGCTACACACAGTTTAGCTGGTTCTAAATTAGAGACTGGTGTTAAGACATTGCCTGACTTCATGAAAGATGCAACAGACCGTAACAGAACTTCACCGTTTGCATTTACCGGAAACAAATTCGAGTTCCGTATGGTTGGTTCTCAGGATTCCATCGCACAGCCTAACGTTGTATTGAATACAATTGTAGCAGAAGCATTTTCTGAGGCGTGTGATGAACTGGAAAAAGCAGACGATTTCGATATGGCAGTACATGATCTGATTAAGAAATATGCAACTGAGCATCAGAGAATCGTATTCAACGGAAATGGATATTCTGATGAATGGGTAGAGGAAGCAGAGCGTCGTGGACTTCCAAACATCAAGTCCATGGTAGATGCAATCCCGGCACTGAATACAGAAAAAGCAGTTTCTTTATTCGAGCGTTTTGGTGTATTTACCAAAGCGGAGCTGGATTCCCGTGTAGAAATCGAATATGAGACTTACGCAAAAGAGATTAACATCGAAGCAAAAGCTATGATTGATATTGCAGGAAAACAGATTATCCCGGCAGTTATCAAATATACAACAGAGCTTGCAACTTCTGCAGCAGCTGTAAAATCTGTATGTGATGCAGACATCAGTGTTCAGACAGAATTACTGGCAGAAGTATCTGACCTCTTATCTGAGACCAAGGTTGCTTTGGCAAAACTGGAAGAAGTAACAGAAAAAGGTGGAACAATGGAAGAGGGAAGAGATCAGGCTGTATATTACAGAGATGTTGTAAAAACAACAATGGATGCATTAAGAGCTCCGGTTGACAAGTTAGAGATGCTTGTTGACAAAGATATATGGCCAATGCCATCTTATGGAGATTTAATCTTCGAAGTATAAAAAAGAACTTTAATTGCAGGGCATTCTCCTTAGAACAGACGGAAAAAGAGGCATAAAAGGGAGGATGCCAGGCAACTTAAGTTACCTGGCAGATTATGAAAAAGAATATTTAAAGTTATGTTTTTCTTTTGCTTATGACTATACTATATCAGCCTAATTTGAAAAAAGCGTGTTGATAAAGTGAATCATCTTTGAATGCCAGGTGAATAAATTGTGAACAATAATAAGAAGGAGGACGAGATGATATGAAAAAGCTGGAAATTATTATTAAACCGGAAAAGCTTGAAGACTTGAAAGCAGTCTTAGAAAGCAGTGAAGTCAATGGTTTAAACATTGTAAATAGCATGGGATATGGTAATCAGAAGGGTATTATCAAGAATTACCGTGGAGCATCTTATAATGTAACATTACTTCCGAAAATCAAAGTAGAGACCGTTGTCTCAGATGAAGTTGCACCAGGATTAATTGATAAGGTAGTAGATGAGATTAATACCGGTAACTTTGGTGATGGTAAAATCTTTGTGTATGATGTAGAAGATGCCGTTCGTATCCGTACCGGTGAACATGGTGACAAAGCATTATAAAAGATGCAAAGAGGAGTAAGGCACAGATAGGAAACTGTCTTGTGGATATTGAAAAATGAATATCGCAAATAAATATTATCGAAGGAGATAAGCAGACAAGGAGAGAGCCTTGTTTGATATCTCTATTTTTTTTACTTTAATATTTATTTTGGTAAAGGAGGAAATGATTATGGATATGAGTGTTTGGTTCCTGATGGGAGCAGCGTTAGTATTTTTTATGCAATGTGGATTTGCAATGGTAGAGGCTGGTTTTACCAGATCAAAAAATACAGGTAATATTACAATGAAGAACCTGATGGACTTCTGTATTGGTACCGTTGCATTTTATTTATTAGGATATAATATTCTTTGTGGTGATGGAAAATTTGTAGGATGGGGTTTAAATCCATTGAAGAATTTTGGAACAACAGACTGGTCCAATTTCGTATTTAACCTGGTATTCTGTGCAACAGCTGCAACAATTGTATCTGGAGCAATGGCAGAGCGTACCAAATTCATTACATATTGTATTTACAGTTTTGTAATCAGCCTGATTGTATATCCGGTAGAAGCACACTGGGTATGGGGCGGAACTCCATGGCTTACAGACCTTGGATTTACAGATTTCGCAGGTTCTGCATGTATTCATATGGTAGGTGGAATTACCGCATTTATTGGAGCCGCTTTATTAGGACCTCGTATTGGTAAATATGACAAAGATGGTAAATCAAGACCTATTATGGGTCACAACATTTTAATTGGTGCGTTGGGAGTATTTATTCTCTGGTTTGGCTGGTATGGATTTAATGGTGCAGCAGCAACTGATACCTTACAGCTTTCACAGATTTTTGCAACAACAACCATTGCACCGGCAGCAGCAACTGTTACAGCAATGATTTATACATGGATTAAGAATGGTAAACCGGATGTGTCCATGTCCTTAAATGGTTCCCTGGCAGGTCTGGTAGCAATTACAGCAGGATGTGCAAATGTTGATGCGGTAGGTGCATTCATTATCGGTGGTTTAGCTGGTATCCTTTGTACCATGTCAGTATACTTTGTAGAAGACAAATTAAAAGTAGATGACCCGGTTGGCGCTGTATCCGTACACGGTGCCTGTGGTCTTTTTGGAACATTGATGGTAGGTCTCTTCGATTATACAGATGGCCTCTTCTATGGTGGCGGAGTTCATCATCTGGCTATTCAGGCACTTGGTGTCGTATGCATCGCAGGCTGGGTAATTGTAACCATGAGCATTGTATTTATCGTATTAAAGAAGACAATTGGTCTTAGAGTATCAAAAGAAGAAGAGTTAGAAGGTCTGGATTCTACTGAGCATGGCTTAGAGTCAGCTTACCCGGATTTTGTAACAAGAGAACTTCATTAATCATGTACTAATCTAATTGTGATTAGGTTAGTAATTATCTAATCCCCTTAGTAGTATATACATCAACAACGAAAGTCCTGGCGTATGTCAGGGCTTTTGTTGTTGTCTGTGCCCGGCATCAGATAGAAAAAATAGAAGCTGCCTTTGGCAGCTTCTATAGGTGTCTGATTATAGAATAATGATTTGGTTAATTCGTAGTGTTTCCATCAGAGCCGGTACCGGAACTTCCACCGCCGGTTCCTGTACCACCACCGGTTCCTGTACTGCCGCCGGTTCCTGTACCACCACCGGTTCCTGTACCACCACCGGTTCCTGTATTGTCGCCGGTTCCTGTACCACCATTGGTTCCGGTATCACCACCGGTATTTGTACTGGTTCCGGTATTACCATGATCTGGTGTAGTATTATCCCCACCACCGGTAAGACTTCCACTGGTTGGATTAGAAGTATCTGTTGTATTAGTAGATGGTGTGGAAGGCTGTGTAACGGAACTTGAAGTGTGTACGTTACAGGTGCTGTTGGATAATTCATCTGTCATAAGATATGGAGAGTCATCCGTACCTTCAGAACCGCCAACGATATAGATACCAGTCTGTCTTGTTTCGTTCGGACAATATTCATTTGCAAGCATTCCGGAGGAAGTACAGATTGTTGCGCTGACATGATGGTCACATACTTCTGTTGGAACTGTGCCGGTTGCAAAATATTCTGTTTCAACCATGCTGCCACGCGGATCACAGTCACATAAACCTTCTACGGCAAGTTTTCCGGATTTCTTACATACGACAGCAGAAGTAATTCCGCTTGGCATAGTAAAGTCTTTATATTCCAGATTTTCATGAACACGGGACATAACTGCTTTCCAGATTAACTTTGGATATCTGGTGCTGGAAAGTTCGCTGTTATCATCATATCCGCCCCATACACCACAGGTATAATATGGTGTGTATCCTACGAAAAGAGCATCGCGGTCAGAGGTTGTAGTACCTGTTTTACCGGCAATCGGCATAGAACCGAAGTTAACGATTGTACCGGTACCGGAGGTAACAACATCTTCCATGGCATTGGTTAAGAGCCATGCAGTGGTGTCCTTTAATACAGTATGGGTCTGCGGAGTATTGTCAATTAAAACATTTCCGTCATGGTCTAAAATCTTGGTATAGAATCTTGGTTTGGTATAAGTACCGCCATTTGCAACGGTCGCATAGGCGGCAGTTAATTCTAAGTTGGTAACACCTTTATAGATACCTCCAAGGCAGAGAGCCTGATTATTATCGTGTTCAGCATCTAAGGTGGTAAATCCGAAGCTCTGTAAGTAACTGTAACCTAAATCGGTACTGATATCAGTGAGGGTCTTAACGGTTACAATATTGATGGAGTGGCAGATTGCTTCTCTTAAAGTAGTAAATCCACGATACTGGTCATCGTAGTTACGAAGAGAACGTCCATTGGTATAAGAATAAGGAGCATCATCTTCTACAGAGGCTAAGGTCATTCCACCACTGTCAAGAGCAGGTGCATAAGCAGCTAAAATCTTGAAGGTGGAACCCGGCTGTCTGGTGGTATCAGAAGCCCGGTTTAAGGTTTTGTTTGCGGTTTTATCACCACGGCCACCAACTAATGCTTTCACTTCACCGGTAGCCTGATCCATCAGCGTAAGGGAAGCCTGTGGCTGAATCGTAAAGGTAACGGATTCTCCGCTGCCCGGGATGGTATCTCCCTCTTCCATAATATCTGCTTTATACTGGTCAATGGCAGCCTGGGCATCTTCTTTGGAACTGAAGTTGATGTTGTAGCTGTTATTACCGGTTTTTTCACGATAGTAGGTGAGCATGGTCTGTTCACTGTAATTCTGCAGTGTACCATCGGCTTTCTGGATGGAAAGACGATAGGAGAAAGAATATTCCACCTGACCGTTGTAGTTATCTAAGTTATTGACTTCCTCATCACAAATCTGCTGGAGATTAGCATTCTGGGTGGAGTAAATGGTAAGACCACCACCATAGAGTGCATTGAAAGCCTGTGTCTCGGTATAACCTAATTCATTGATTAAGTCATCCATTACCTGGTCGGTAAGGGTATCCACAAAGTAGGAGTTGACATTTGCAGTAGAAGAAGTGCTGTTATCTACAATCTGAATACGGTCGTAGACATTATCTTCTAATGCTTCGTCGTGTTCTTCCTGCGAAATATAACCCTGGTCTAACATATTGTCTAAGACATCTTTACGACGGGATGCGTTGTTATCCGGGTTAGTAATCGGATTATACTTTGTCGGACTCTTGGTAATCGCTGCAATTACTGCACACTCAGAAAGTGTTAAGTCAGATACATCTTTGTTAAAATATCGTTTGGATGCAGCCTGGACACCAAGGGTATTCTGACCAAGGTTAATGGTGTTTAAGTAATTTTCCAGAATCCAGTTCTTGGATTCTCTTTTTTCAAGCTGTATAGCCAGATACTGTTCCTGTATTTTACGCTCAAACTTATCAGCCATACTGTCTTCGCTTGTCCAATCGGTGAAGACGTTGTTTTTCAGAAGCTGCTGTGTAATTGTGCTGGCTCCCTGATTAAAATGAAAACCGGATGCAATGCCTTTGAAGCCGGCACGGATGATTCCTTTGATATCAATTCCGTTGTGATCGTAAAAACGTTCATCTTCGATGGCTACGAATGCATGTTGAAGATTAATCGGCATCTTATCAATGGTTACCGGGTCACGATTTGTACCGGAAGTAACCAGAGTGGCAATTTCATTACCCTCATCGTCAAGAACGGTAGAGAGCTGTCCGGTAGGACTTGCATCAATATCATCTATATCTGGTGCAGAATCAATGATTCCTTTGAAGATTCCGATTCCTGCACAAATACCGACGACAGCTACTAAGAAAAAGCAGATCAGTAGAGTCTTGCAGAAAATTACGGAAAACTTCTTACGGACCATAGTACCTTTGGAAGTGAGCTCTTTTTCCTTCCTGGCGGTACTCTTCTTTCCATAATTCATAATGTGCCTCCTTTGGATTAATAACATTATTTTCTTATTATAGCAAAAAGATACCATATAATAAAGAAAAAAGTAAAAACGCAAGGTTTTGATAAGAAATTCTTAAGGTTTCCTTGCAGGAAAAATGGAAATCATGCTACAATAAGGAAACGAAAAAAGAGGCAGGAGCAATGCAATATGTCAGAAGTTTCAAACGGAAAAGTAATATATGAAGGCGGCAGTGGTGAGCTTGAAGAGAAAAAATCGCGGTTTATTGCAAATATTGCACCAGTTACCACAGAAGAGGAAGCGGTAGCATATATCAATACTATGAAGAAAAAATACTGGGATGCAAGACATAACTGCTCCGCATTTATAATAGGAAGAAATCAGGAGCTGACCCGCTGCTCGGATGACGGAGAACCTTCCGGCACAGCAGGCCGTCCGATGTTAGACGTACTTTTACGGGAGGGCATCCGGGATGTAGTGGTAGTAGTAACCCGGTATTTTGGTGGAACACTTCTGGGAACCGGTGGACTGGTGCGTGCTTATCAGGGTGCTGTACAGGAGGGTTTAAAGAATTGTACCATCATTGAAAAGAGACCGGGAAAGCGTCTTAAGATAAGTACGGATTATACAGGACTTGGCAAGATACAGTATCTTCTGGCAGAACAGGGCGTTACGATTATGGATACCGAATATGCAGAAGGTGTGGAACTGGATGCAGCAGTACCGTTAGAACAGTGTCTGGAATTAGAAAAGAAACTTACGGATTCCACCAGTGGAAAGGCAAAGCTGATGTGGGAAGAGACCATTGAATTTGCAGATTTGAACGGTACAATCAAGGTTTTTTGATGACCTGTAAAAACTTTTTGCAAAAAATCGAAAAAAAATCGAAAAAGTGCTTGACGAATGGAATGTTTTCATGTAGAATACCCATTGTTGACACAACAAAGGGCTATCGCCAAACGGTAAGGCAACGGACTCTGACTCCGTCATTTCAAGGTTCGAATCCTTGTAGCCCTGCTCATGAAAACACCACAGCAGCGTGGTGTTTTTTTACTTTACAGGAAATTGCTTTCCCGCAAAGTAAAAACGATCCGCGAGGATGCGCACTGCGGCGCATAAGGTAGATGCCGCAAGCGGCCGCCGCAGGCACGAGAATGTGCCCAGGCACATTCTTTTTAATAGCCAGGCATTTACAAGGAGGACACATCTATGTATTCCATGAAAAGCAGAGTAAGATATAGTGAAACAGACAGCGGACAGAAGATGACATTTCAGGCATTGACTAATTATCTGCAGGATTGTTGTATATTCCAGTCAGAGGATCTTGGAATTGGCGTGGACTATTTGAAGGAGCATGCACAGGCATGGTTTTTGGCATCCTGGCAGATTGTGGTAGAACGGCTGCCGGTTCTTGGAGAAAAAATAACAGTAAAGACCTGGCCATATAACTTTAAAGGTTTTTATGGTTATCGTAATTTTACCATAGAGGATGCTGAGGGAAAAATCTATGCTTATGCGGATTCCCAGTGGATTTTTATGGATTTAAAGAGGGAAAGACCGGCACGGATTTCTGATAAGATGTTAGAAGAATATCAGATGGAAGAGCCTTTCAAAATGGACTATGCGGACAGAAAGATAAAACTTCCGGAGAAAATGCAGGAAAAGGAAAGCTTTCAGATTCGCCCGGAGCAGATTGATACCAATCATCATGTAAATAATGAACAGTATATTGCCATGGCAAAGAATTATCTGCCTGAGAATTTTAATATCCATAAAATGCGGGCAGAATACCGGAAAGCAGCAGTATTAGGAGACAAGGTATTCCCATTTGTATATGCAGATGATAAAATGTATCTGGTATCACTGGCGGATGAAGAGCAGAAACCATATGCCATTGTAGAATTTGAACAATAGAAAGCAGGAAAATATGAATCTTGGAGAAAAACAGGAACTGACAGCAGTAAAGAAAGTTGAATTTGGAATGTATCTGGCAGAAAATCCGGAGGATGAGACCAGAGTGCTTTTGCCGGCAAAACAGGTGCCGGAGGGACTTCGCATCGGAGATAAAGTAGAAATCTTTTTATACCGGGATTCCATAGACCGCCTGATTGCAACCACCCATGAACCGAAATTGGTACTGGGAAAGCTTGCAGTGCTTCCGGTATTGGAAGTTGGTAAAATAGGAGCATTTTTAGACTGGGGACTGGAAAAGGATTTATTCCTTCCCTATAAGGAGATGACCCGCAGGGTAAATGCCGGGGATGAAGTCATGGTAACTTTATATATTGATAAGAGCCGCAGACTCTGCGCCAGCATGAAGAATCTTTATGACCTTTTAAGCAAAGATTCTCCATATAAAGCCGGGGATGAAGTAGAAGCAAGAATCTATGAATTCAGTGATAATTTTGGAACCTTTGCAGCGGTGGATGATAAATATTCTGCAATGATTTCCAAGCATGAGGACAGCAGCCATCTTCGGATAGGGGATGTAATTGCTGCCAGAGTAGTCAATGTAAAACCGGATGGCAAGCTGGATATTACCCTTCGGGAAAAAGCTTACCTTCAGATGGACAGCGATGCACAGAAGGTAATGGAAGTGATAGATTCCTATGCCGGCGTACTGCCATTTACAGAAAAGGCATCACCGGAAGTAATCATGAGGGAAACCGGACTCAGCAAGGCAGCATTCAAGCGCGCTATAGGCAGACTCTATAAGGAGAGAAAGATAACCCTCAGCGAGCATGCAATCCGTAAAAACAGTTAATTTACGCGAGCAGCCAGAAAAACTGCATGTTTGCATGCAGATTTGGCGAGCACCGCGAATAGTTATTATTTAAATAAAGAAAGAAGGAACGAGACATGAAGAAAGTAATCGCAACAGAAAAAGCACCGGCAGCAATCGGACCATATTCACAGGCAATTGAAGTAAATGGAATGGTATATACTTCTGGTATTATTCCCGTTGTACCGGCAACCGGCGAGATTCCGGAAGGCTCTGTAGCGCAGGCAAAACAGGCACTGACCAACCTTTCCAATCTTTTAGAAGCAGCAGGTACAAATATGGACAAAGTGGTTAAGACGACTGTATTCATCAAAGAGATGAATGATTTCGCAGCAATTAATGAGGTTTATAAGACATTCTTTACCACCGATTTCCCAGCAAGAAGCTGCGTAGAAGTAGCACGTCTGCCAAAAGACGTTATGCTTGAAATCGAAGCAATCGCAATCAAATAGCAGGATGTGAATTTCACTATCTGCGTAAAAAAGAGACTGGAAAGTTGTAATCAGGAAGAATCCAGACTGCAATTTCCAATCTCTTTTTCTGTGATGGCACCTGTAATCTTAGCATGCTGCCCTAATTATACGGAAACATCAAAGTTTCCGCCAACAGCAGGATTTACAGACAATTCCATGGCACGAATCAGGCTGTCACTCATACTCTGACTGACATCCAGCTGGTTACTCAGCATTGCAACTCCAATCGCTTCGCTGGTTGGAGTAGAGGCACTGCTGAGTGCACTTAAAGCAGTATTGTTTAATGCTGCAATATCCATATCAGTCACATCCTTTCTGCTTTGATATGTACTTTCATTATGGCATGGCAGATTAGAAAAAGCAAGGAAACATTCATATATTTTGGAAAAGGTGGTATACTTATCCTACTGAAGAAATGGAGGAGCCATAACATGTATGATGTGATTATAATAGGAAGCGGTCCTGCAGGGCTGTCGGCGGCAATTTATGCAGGAAGAGCAAAATTTGATACACTTATAATAGAAGAAAAGCCAATGAGCGGAGGTCAGATTGTAAATACCAGTGAAGTGGACAACTATCCGGGACTGCCAGGAGTGGGTGGATTTGAACTGGCACAGAAGATGCGGGAGCATGCCCAAAAGAGCGGTGTAACCTTTGCAAAAGAACAGGCCGTATCGGTAGAGGATAAGCAGGAAAAGAAGCTAGTAACAACCAATCAGAACCAGTACGAAGCAAAAGCAGTAATCATTGCATCAGGAGCATCTTACCGGAAGCTTGGGGTACCGGGGGAGGAAAGACTTACCGGTATGGGAGTTTCATATTGTGCTACCTGCGATGGAGCATTTTTCCGGAATCGGACTGTTGCGGTGGCAGGCGGTGGTGATGTCGCGTTAGAGGATGCACTCTTTTTGGCAAGAGGTTGTGAAAAAGTATACCTCATTCACCGGAGAGACAGTTTCCGTGGCGCAAAAGTGTTAGCGGAGCAGGTGCAGACAAATGAAAAAATTGAAATTTTATATGATACCGTAGTAGAGGAAATCTGCGGTGAAGGAATGGTAGAGAAAATCAAAATATTAAATAAGAAGACACAGGAAGAAAAAATGCTTCCGGTAAATGGCATTTTTGTTGCTGTGGGAATGGTGCCGAATACCGTAAAAGTAATACCGCATCTGGCATTGGATGATACAGGATATATCAAAGCCGGAGAGGATGGAAGGAGCAGTGTGCCTGGCATATATGCAGTGGGGGATGTCAGAACCAAGCAGCTGCGCCAGGTCGTAACGGCAGTAGCAGATGGCGCCAATGCCATTGCTTCTATGGAAAGCGATGGAATGATTTCGTAAAAGAAAGGAAAGAATGTTGTAAAAAAAGCGGGAATTTTAGGTTGACATGACAAGTTAGCTGCGCTATAATGACTCTGTAATAAATGTAATAAATTTGTAACAAATCGTTAGGTTTGGAGGTTTTTATGTATAAGAAAGCGTTAAGATTAACAGCCTGCGGTCTCGCAAGCGCAATATTAATCACTGGAAGCAATGCAACAACATATGCAGCACCAGTCGCAGGTGTTACTTCAGCAATGGAAGTGGGGGCTTCCAATGACACATTAGTAGCAGGTTTTTCTTTGACATTCAGCAATTATATGGCAAGCAGTGAGCTTGTAGCAAAGGCGAATGTGGCAACTGCACAGAATAATGATACACCTGTTGTTACCGAAGGGGATGCAGCACAGCAGGATACAGCAGAAGAGGCACAGCCGGTAGAAGAAGATCCGTTCGCAAATGTGGCAATTGCACAGGTTGATAACTATGTAAATATCAGAAGCGAAGCATCAGAAGACAGTGAGGTGCTTGGTAAGCTTTATAATAATTCAGCAGCAACCGTCCAGCAGACCGTAGATGGATGGTATCAGATTACTTCTGGTACCGTTACCGGTTATGTTAAGAGTGAATATGTAGTAGTCGGCAATGAAGAGCTGGCCCGTTCCGTCGGACGTCGTGTAGCAACTGTAAATGAAGATGCAGTTACTTTATTTGTGAGAACAGAGCCTTCTACCGATTCTAAGAAACTTGGAATGGTTGCAGGATTGGATGATTTGACAGTTACAGATGAGTCTGTAGATGGATGGGTAAAAGTTTCCATCGAAGAGGGCGAGGGATATGTATCCGCTGATTATGTAACATTATCTACTGAATTCGTTCAGGCAGAATCCAAAGAAGAAGAAGCCGCAAGACTTGCAAAAGAAGAGGCTGAAAGAAAAGCAGCAGAAGAAGCAGCAAAGAAAGCAGCAGAAAAATCTTCTAAGAGCAGCAGCTCATCCTCCAGTACATCTGGTGGTACATCTACATACAATGCACCATCCGGATCTGATGGAGCAGCAGTTGCAAACTTCGCAAGCCAGTTCGTTGGTAATCCATATGTAGCAGGTGGAACAAGCTTAACAAACGGAGCAGACTGTTCCGGATTTGTAATGAGTGTGTATGCACAGTTTGGAGTATCATTACCACATTCTTCAGGAGCAATGAGAGGCTGCGGATATGAAGTTGGTACAGACCAGATGCAGCCGGGCGATATCGTATGCTACAGTGGACATGTTGCAATTTATGTTGGTAACAACACAATCGTACATGCCAGCACACCATCTTCAGGAATCAAATTTACATCACCGATTGACTATAAGCCAGTTCTTTCCGTAAGACGTATTTTCTAGGATGTCCGGATTTGATTTACGCGAGTAGCGAGAAAAATCGCATGCTTGCATGCAGATTTGGCGAGCACCGCGATAACTCGAGAAACTCGCAAAGCGTGTTTCTTGTAGTTTATGGTAAAATTAAGGATGAAATAATATTGAAAAAGATAAACAGGGACTGTTGCGGTTGCAACAGTCCTTTTTTTGCTTTACAGGAAATTGCTTCCCTGTAAAGTAAAAAACGTTCCGCGAGGATGCACACTGCAGGTAGACATTTGGAAAAAAGCAGATATAAAAATTTGATACGTTATTAAAAGATATTCTATTTTTATCTGGAAAAACTGCAATTATAATAAAATCAGCCAATAAAGTGGCGGAGGCGCATTATTATAGAATGAAAGGAAAGGCAGGTTACCACAGATGGAATATACAGCATCAGAACAAAGATATGAAACCATGAAATACAGAAGAGTAGGAAAGAGCGGATTGTTGTTTCCTGTGTTGTCCCTTGGTTTCTGGCATAATTTTGGAACCAATGATAATTATGAGAACATGAAAGCAATGTGTTTTACGGCATTTGACCATGGAGTCACACAGTTTGACCTGGCAAATAATTATGGCCCGGAATATGGCAGTGCAGAGAGTAATCTTGGCAGAATCATGCGGGAAGAATTGCATGCCTACCGCGATGAATTATTGATTACAACGAAAGCAGGTTATGATATGTGGCCGGGACCTTATGGGGACCATGGCAGCAGGAAGTATCTGATTGCGAGCTTAGACCAGAGCTTAAAACGTATGGGACTTGAATACGCGGACATTTTTTATCATCACAGAATGGATCCGGATACGCCATTGGAAGAAACCATGCTGGCATTAGACCAGATTGTAAGAAGCGGAAAAGCATTATATGTAGGAATATCCAATTATGATGGCGTGCATATGAAACAGGCAGCTGAAATCTTGGAAGATTTAAAGTGTCCGTTTGTGATAAACCAGAACCGCTACAATATCTTTGACCGTACGGTAGAGAATAATGGCTTGCTAGAAGCTGCAAAAGAGAAGGGGAAAGGTGTGATCGCATTTTCTCCACTTGCACAGGGAATGCTGACAGATAAGTATATCGATGGAATTCCGGAGGACAGCCGGATTAAAAGAGATGGCAGATTCCTTCATGCATCCGACCTTACGGAAACAAGAATGCAGCAGATTAAGAGCCTGAATGAAATTGCAAAGCGCCGTGGACAGACACTGGCACAGATGGCATTAAGCTGGATATTAAAGGATGAGACGGTAGCAAGTGTTCTGATTGGCGCATCCCGTCCGCAGCAGATATTAGATAATTTAAAGATTGTAGATGCACCGGCATTTACCACGGAAGAGTTAGAAGAAATCGAAGCTGTCTGCAGAGCCTGAAGCCTGGACGCAGATGCAGTTTTGGAAAAAAGAATAGAAGGAATTGTTCAGACAATTTCCCAATCAAAATAGTTATGTGAACGAATATGATATTATGTAAATATACATATGGGGAAGAGGTACTATTTTGAAAAGTGGAAAAGAAATTCATTTGACGGAAAAGAAGTGTAAATTGCAATCAGACAATTTTACACTTCTTTTTTGAAAATATACAATATGCACAAAAAAGAAAAGAACGTCGAAAAAAAGTGCTGGAAATCATAAAAAAGTCCCAAAAGTTATCCACATCGAAAAATGTGGAAATATCGAAAAAAAGGAGTTATACACCAAGTTATACACATTATCCACAGAAAAAAGGAGAAAAATATAGGTTTACATAGCAAAAAATAAGAACGGATGTTTTGTGAACAAATGATAAAGTTGATAACTTTTCAAAAAAATACACAAAATCTATTGACATTGCAATATTGAAAAAATCATATAAAATTGTCTGAAAATGTCAGTTTATTTACAAAGGTGTAAAAAGGCAATCTGAGAAAATTATTACAGAAAATTTGCACAATGGTTGAAAAAAACTGGAGCTTTTGCTATACTACTTGCATAAAAGCGCATGGAAATGCACAGAATAAGACAGGTGTAAGATGTTAAAGAAAATCGATATACTGGGAATAGAAGTAGATAATTATACAGTCCGTGAAGCAATGATGCAGGTGGAAAATTATCTGGATAACACGATAATGAATACCATAGAGACCATAGATATGAAGATGTTAGAACTGGCAGGACAGGATGAAACGGTGCGGGCGTGCATTGAACAGCTGGATCTTGCGGTAATCGGAGAGAAGGAGATTCTGATTGCGGCAGATGTTCATTCCAGCCAGCGGCTCAGTGAGACCATTAATCATGATTTCTTCCGGGAATTCATCAAGCGGATTATCCGTAACCATAAGAGAGTATTTTTGTTGGCAGAAACCATTGCTCAGGAAGAACAGCTGGAGCATTTCCTTGTAGGAAAATACGAACAGATTGAGGTGGCAGGTCATTGTGCGATAGAGGAAAAGTCCAATGACTTTGAAAGTGTGGTAAATGAGATTAACAGTGCCAGTGCAGATGTTATTTTTTCCATTCTGCCGTCTCCGTTACAGGAACAGTTTTTGACAGAAAATAAAAGCAAACTGGATGCTAAAATATGGTATGGGTTGAGCAGTGATTATGCACCGCGTTCCCGTATCAGCAGAATATCCCAGATAGCGGGCAGATTGATTCATAAGAAGAAACTGCAGAGCAAATTACACAAATATAATAAAGATTAAAGGAAACGGATGGTTATGGGTCTGGGATATAAAAGACCGGCCATAGTGGATTATTTGTGTATGACAGCAGGAACCTGCCTTATGGGTATAGCAATTCAGTCCATCTATGACCCGGTAGGAATGGTTGTTGGTGGATTTACCGGAGTTGCAATTCTCATCAGACAACTGACAGTAAAATGGATTCCCGGAGGAATTCCGTTATGGTTTACGAACCTGGCGTTGAATCTTCCGGTTTTTTTATGCGCATGGAGAAGAAAGGGAAAGAAATTTTTGTGGCGGGCATTATATGGAATGGTAATGCTGTCTTTCTGGCTTCTGGTACTGCCTCACTGGAATATAGCCCAGGATGATTATATGCTGGCAGCTATTTATGGCGGATGCATCTCCGGAGCGGGAATCGGTCTGGTTCTGGTGACGAAGTCCTCTACTGGAGGGACAGATATGGTAGCCACTTTATTACAGCGTTTTCTTAAACAATATACCATTGCACAGATTATGCTGGTGTTAGATGGTATTATTGTGTTAAGCGGAATGTTTTTCTTTGGAGTAAAGCCGGCGTTATATGCTGTGGTGGCAATTTTTATAACAACGGAAGTATCGGATGCAATTATGGAAGGTATCAAATATTCCAAGGCGGCGTATATCATTACGGAAGATGCCGCTGAAGTGGCAGATGCACTGATGCACCGGATGAACCGCGGTGTTACGGCGATTCATGCAAAGGGAATGTATTCCGGAAATGAGAAGGACATACTCTTTTGTGCAGTGCCGAAAAAGGAAATTGTAGAGTTAAAAGAGATAGTAATGGAACTTGACGCGAAAGCTTTTGTAATTGTGACGGATGCCCGGGAAGTGCTGGGAGAAGGTTTTTTGGAATATTAGCATAAAAATATTCACATTTCCTCTTTATTTTTTTGACGTTTTGCATTAAAATAAGATTCAAAGAGTTTTATCTTTCACAAAAGGATGCGAATTTTTTGTGAAAGTTGTCCAGTAACTGGGGCGATATTGATAAGAGAAGGAGAAAAAAGTATGATTTCAAATCAGATACTTCAAAACACAATTGACGGTTTGAAAGGGATTACAAGAGTGGATATGTGCATTATCGATACTGAGGGGAAAGTATTGGCAACCACATTTCCCGATGCAGATAATTATATCAATCCTGCATTGGCATTTGTAGAATCTCCGGCAGACAGTCAGGTGATTCAGGGATGCCAGTTCTTTAAAGTTTTTGATGATCATCAGATAGAATATGTTTTACTGGCAAATGGTGACAGTGATGATGTGTATATGGTGGGAAAAATTGCCGGTTTCCAGATTCAGAATCTTCTGGTAGCATATAAGGAACGGTTTGATAAGGACAACTTTATTAAGAATCTTTTATTGGATAATCTTCTTTTAGTAGATATTTATAACCGTGCGAAGAAGCTTCATATTGAGACGGAAGTACGCCGCGTGGTATATGTTGTAGAAACCAACCGGGAAAAGGACGGAAATGAACTGGAAAAAGTACGCAGTATCTTTGGTGGCAAGTCCAAGGATTTTGTGACAGCGGTAGATGAGAAAAATATCATTGTGGTAAAAGAACTTGCAGAAAATGAGACCTATGAGGATTTGGAGAAAACGGCAGAAGTTATCTTAAATCTGTTCAAGGCAGATGAAGACTGCGAGGCTTATATCGCATATGGTACCGTAGTAAATGAGATTAAGGAAGTATCCCGTTCTTATAAAGAAGCCCGAATGGCATTGGATGTAGGAAAGATATTCTTTGAAGAGAAGAATATTATTGCGTATTCTGCACTGGGAATTGGACGTCTGATTTATCAGCTCCCGATTCCACTTTGCAAAATGTTTATCAAAGAGATTTTCGATGGAAAATCTCCGGATGATTTTGATGAAGAAACACTTACTACCATCAATAAATTCTTTGAAAACAGCCTGAACGTTTCAGAAACATCCAGACAGTTATACATACACAGAAATACACTGGTATACCGTCTGGATAAACTGCAGAAAAGCACAGGCTTAGACCTTCGGGTATTTGAAGATGCCATTACATTTAAAATTGCGTTAATGGTAGTAAAATACATGAAATATATGGAGACATTGGATTACTAAGCAGTAGTTTTAGGAGGAACACATGATTAAGCTTGAACATGTAAGCAAGTCATATTCGGCAGGAATACCGGCATTAAATGATATCAGTCTTAATATAGAAGAAGGGGAATTTGTTTTTATCGTTGGAAACAGTGGCTCCGGAAAGTCAACACTGATTAAATTATTGTTAAAAGAATTAGAGCCGACCAAAGGGGTTATTACGATTAACAACCGTAATTTAAATGCAATCCGGAGAAAACAGATACCGAAATATCGTCGTAATGTAGGTGTTGTGTTCCAGGATTTCCGCCTTTTAAAAGACAGAAATGTATATGAGAATGTAGCATTTGCCCAGAAGGTAATAGGTACTCCGGCAAGGCTCATAAGAAGCAGTGTACCGACCATGTTATCTATGGTAGGGCTGGCTGCCAAATATAAATCTTATCCAAAACAGTTGTCCGGTGGAGAACAGCAGAGGGTTGCCATTGCAAGAGCACTGGTAAATCAGCCGAAGATTCTTCTGGCAGATGAGCCGACCGGTAATCTTGATAACCATAATGCATGGGAAATCATGAAGCTCTTAGAGGAGATTAACCAGAAGGGAACGACAGTAGTCGTTGTTACACATAATCTTGAGATTGTCAAGGCAATGAAGAAACGTGTAATCACAATGAAGAAAGGCGTCATTATCAGTGACGAGAAAGGTGATTGCAGCGATGAGGATTAGTTCGTTTTTCTATTCAATAAAACAGGGTATCAAGAATATCTGGCGTAACAAAATGTTTTCAGTAGCATCTATTGCGACCATGTGTGCCTGTATCTTTTTGTTTGGACTTTTCTATTCGATTGTAGAAAACTTCCAGTCAATGGTAAAAGAGGCAGAGGAAGGCGTTGCAGTATCTGTTTTCTTTAATGAGGGAATCTCGCAGGAACAGATAGATGAGATTGGTAATAAAATTAGTAAGCGTGTGGAAGTTGCCAGCTATGAATTTATTTCCGCAGATGAAGCGTGGGAAAGGTGTAAAGAGACATATTTTGGTGGCTCAGAAGAAGCAGCAGAGGGATTTGCGGAGAATCCACTTGCCAATTCTGCCAGTTATGAAATTTATATGAAAGATGTTTCCATGCAGGATGCACTGGTTACATATTTAGAGTCCTTAGATGGCGTAAGGGAAGTGCATCATTCTGCAGTGGTGGCAAATACATTGTCTGATTTTAATAAACTGATTGCGTATGTTTCCGGAGGCATTATCTTAATCCTGCTTGCGGTTGCTATCTTCTTAATCAGTAATACCGTTACAGTTGGCATCTCGGTACGAAGAGAAGAGATTGCGATTATGAAGCTGATTGGAGCTACGGATTCTTTTGTGCGGGCACCATTTGTAGTAGAGGGTGTGCTGATTGGACTTCTGGGTTCTGCATTGCCACTGATTCTGCTTTACTTCATGTATGGCAAGATTATAGTATATGTAGCGGACAAATTCAGCTTTTTAGATAATATTATGAATTTTATTCCGGTTGCAGAACTGTTTCACAGTCTGGTTCCAATTTCACTGCTGTTGGGAGTGGGAATTGGATTTGTTGGCAGCCGGCTGACTATTAAGAAGCATTTGAAAGTATAAGGACAAAGGGTATCGCCTGTGTACTGGGGCAGTCACGGGGATACCCTGTTTTGAATATATAAAAGGTGATGAGAATAAGATGAAGATACGAAGAAAAGTAACAACCGCAATACTGACAGCTGTGATGTTACTTTCTCCGGTGATGGAGATATCTGCCAGCAGCCTGTCTGATGCACAGAAGGAAAAAGAAAATTTAGAGAAGCAGTTAGAGGAGGCCCAAAGCGTCATTGATGGGCTGAAAGATTCCAAGGCTGATATTCAGACGAAGGTAAAGGAATTAGATCAGCAGCTTACAAGCATTTCTCTTGAAATTACCAATACACAGGCACAGTTAGAGGAAAAGAGTGCCGAGATTACAGACACCCAGAGCGAATTAGAGGATGCCCAGGCGGATGTGGCAAGCCAGGCAGAAGCTATGAGCAAAAGGATTCAGTTCATGTATGAAAATAGTGGAAAAATGTCATATCTGGAAGCATTTTTTCAATCCGGCAGTATGGCAGAATTTTTGAATCAGGCAGAATATATCCGGCAGATTTCAGAATATGATAGAGATATGCTGCAGCAGTACAATGACAGTGTACAGACCGTGGCAGATGCCAAGGAACAGTTAGAACAGGAATATACAGAGCTGGAAGAATTAAAGGCACAGGTAGAATCCCAGCAGCAGACCGTGCAGGCTCTGATGGATGCCAAGGAAGACGAACTGGATAAGGTAAAGAGTGACATTACGGTGGCACAGTCGGATGCAGATGCAGTACAGGCAGAGATTGATGCACAGAATGAAATTATTGCGCAGATTCAGGCAGAGGAAGCCAGAAAAAAAGCGGAAGAAGAGAAACGAAGACAGGAAGCAGAGGAAAATGGAACTACTCCGGATACGACTCCTGGAGATGTATACAGTGGCGGGGCTTTTGTATGGCCGTGTCCGAGCAGTACCAGGGTAACCAGTGATTACGGAACGCGATTATCTCCGACCCAGGGAGCATCCTCTAATCATAAGGGACTGGATATTGGGGCAAGCTATGGTGCGAGTATTGTGGCAGCGGCAGATGGAACGGTTTCCTATGCAGGCTATAATAATGGAATGGGCAACTATGTAATGATCAGCCACGGCAGCGGGCTATATACAGTATATGGGCATGCTTCGGCACTTTTGGTATCCACCGGTGATAAAGTCACGGCGGGACAGACGATAGCCCAGGTAGGAAGTACCGGTATATCTACTGGAAATCATTTACATTTTGGCGTATCCTTAAATGGAAGCTATGTAAGCCCATGGAATTATCTGAGTAAATAGTAAAAGAGGAAGAAAGATGGACGAAATAAGGGAAGAGACAAATTCAGCAGAAGCAATCAGGCAGGAAATAAAGGAAAAGAAAAGAACTTACTGGCGTGGTGCGATTACCGGTGCTGCTTCGGTCATGGCGGTATTGCTGATTGTATTATTGATTGGTATTTACAGTGGTGCTGTGGTAATTGGTGGAAAAGGTGGAACAGGAGGCAGCCAGACGGTAACAGCATCAGATGGTGATCTGCTTTCAAAGGATGTCATCAATAAGCTTGATAATCTGGCAGACCAGATTAATGCAGATTATTATGAAGATGTGGATCAGGAAGACTTGATTAACGGAATGTATAAAGGCTTGTTTGAGGGGATCGGAGACCCGTACAGTGAGTATTATACCCCGGAAGAATATGAAGATATCATGATATCCACCCATGCAAATTATTATGGAATCGGAGCAGGACTTACCCAGGATAAGAATACCATGGAAGTATCCGTTACCCATATTTATGATAATTCTCCGGCACAGGAAGCAGGATTAAAAGAAGGCGATAAGATAGTCAAGGTAGATGATATTGAAGCCACCTCTATGGAATTGTCGGAACTGGTAACCAACATCCGTGGCGAAGAGGGAACCACCGTTCATCTGGTAATTGAAAGAGAAGGGGAATCAGAAAATCTGGAATTTGATGTGTCCCGTGCCAAAGTAGATATTCCAACAGTAGCTTATAAAATGTTAGAAAACAATATCGGATATATACAGGTATCTGAATTTGCAGAGAATACACCAACCCAGTTTTCGGATGCAATTACAGATTTACAGGGTCAGGGTATGGAGAAGCTGGTTATTGATTTACGTGATAATGGCGGCGGAATGGTAGTATCCTGTCAGCAGATGTTGGATATGATTCTTCCGGAAGGAACTGTTGTTTATACGGAAGATAAATATGGCAACCGTCAGGATTATACTTCTGATGCAGAGCATTATCTTGATATGCCGATTGCAGTATTAGTCAATGGCAATTCCGCCAGTGCATCCGAGATATTTGCAGGAGCCATCCGGGATTTTGATTATGGAACACTGATTGGAACCACAACCTTTGGAAAAGGCATTGTGCAGAATATCATGCAGTTAAAGGACGGCAGTGCCATTAAGCTTACGGTAGCAAAATATTATACACCAAACGGTGATAACATCCATGGAACCGGAATTACACCGGATGTTGAAATTGAATATGAGTACACCGGAGATACCGAGGGTACTTATGATGAGATGCAGGATAATCAGATATTAAAAGCCATTGAAGTATTGAACGGAGAAGAATAATGAAGATGAATAACGAAGAGAAGAAAAAACTTATCATTCGCTATGTGGTGGCAGTAATTCTTTTGGTAGTTACCATTCTCGTACTTAAGGGGATGTATCAGGATGCGGAAGAGCATGACAATGCACAGAATACAGAAATTACAACAGAGATAAATCATGAGTGAATTAAATGAAAAGATTCGCCAGCAGTTAATGGAATGGGCAGAACCGGATTTTGGCACCTTTTCCGCCGGATTAATTCCGGGGGAAAAACATGTGCTTGGAGTAAGGTTGCCCTTACTTCGTTCTTATGCAAAAGAATTAGCAAAAGGAGACTGGCAGACTTACCTTTCACAGGCCTCGGATGATTCCATGGAAGAGACCATGTTACAGGGCATGACCTTAGGCTATGTGAAAAGTGATTTCACAGGAATCCGTCCGTATCTTGATGCCTTTCTTCCAAAGATTAAGAACTGGTCGGTATGTGACAGCACCTGTGTAAGTTTAAAAATTGCCAGAAAAGAGCCGGAGGCAGTTTTAGAATATTTACTGCCTTATCTTCGCAGTGACGAAGAATTTTTCATCCGGTTTGGCGTTGTGATGTTATTAGATCATTTTATTATGGAAGACTATATTGACCTTGTCTTAGAAGAGATGGATAAGATTCATCAGGATGCCTATTATGTGAAAATGGCAGTAGCCTGGAATTTGTCCGTGTGTTTTGTGAAGTTCCGGGATAAAACACTTTCCTATCTCAGGACAAATCATCTGGATGACTGGACTTACAATAAGACGATACAGAAAATCAGGGAATCCTATCGCGTGACCAAAGAGGATAAGGAAATGCTCTTAAAAATGAAACGGAAAGCAGAAAAATAGACTTTTCAACCAATATTAAGGAAAATATAATTGATTCGAAGCCGGGAAACCACTATAATGTTTATAGTGGTTTTTCTTACTTTACAGGAAATTGCTTTCCTGCAAAGAAAAAACGCTCCGCGGGGATGCGCACTGCGGCGTATAAGGTAGATGTCGCAAGCGACCGCGCAGGCGCGAGAATGTGCCAAGGCACATTCTTTGTTATACAGAAAATCATAAGAATATAAGAAAGTTGGTGATACTGTGGTTGAATTGGACGCATACCGATACAAATTAGGAACCTATAAGGCTCCACTACAGGAAGTGAGGGATTCACTTTGACTTAGCAGATAAGTCAAAAAAAATCGAAGAATTGGAACGGGAGATGGAAGCACCAGATTTCTGGAATGATGCAGAAGTGTCCCAGCAGAAGATGAAGGAGTTAAAAAGCTATAAGGATGACGTGGCAGTCTGTGCACAGCTGGAAGAGAAACTTTCCGACATTGAAACACTGATTGCGATGGGAGATGAAGAGAATGATGTTTCCCTGATTCCGGAAATCGAAGAAGAGATAAAGGAATACGAAGAAGCGTTTGAAAAGATTCGGATTAAAACCCTGTTATCCGGAGAATATGATAAAGACAATGCAATTGTATCCTTACATGCAGGAGCAGGCGGAACAGAATCCTGTGACTGGGCATCCATGCTATACCGTATGTATACAAGATGGGCATCCGATAAAGGATTTGCCATTGAAGTACTGGATTCCTTAGATGGAGATGAAGCAGGAATCAAATCCATTACCTTTCAGGTAAACGGAGAAAATGCTTACGGTTATCTGAAATCAGAAAAAGGCGTACACCGTCTGGTGCGGATTTCACCGTTTAATGCGGCAGGAAAGCGTCAGACCTCCTTTGTATCATGTGATGTGATGCCGGATATTGAAGAAGACATTGATATTGAAGTAAAGGATGAAGATATAAGGATTGATACCTACCGTTCCAGCGGAGCCGGTGGACAGCATATCAATAAGACATCTTCAGCAATCCGGATTACCCATTTTCCGACGGGAATTGTAGTAACCTGCCAGAATGAGCGTTCCCAGCACATGAATAAAGACAAGGCAATGCAGATGTTAAAATCCAAGCTGTATTTATTGAAACAGCAGGAAAATGCAGATAAAGCAGCAGATATCCGTGGTGAAGTCACAGAAATTGGCTGGGGAAATCAGATACGCTCCTACGTATTGCAGCCGTATACTATGGTAAAGGATACCAGAACCGGCGTAGAGACGGGAAATACAGATGCAGTATTAGATGGAGATATTGATATTTTCATCAATGGATATTTAAAGTGGCTGTCACTGGGTTGTCCGGAGAAGATGGGAGAGTAAGATGGAAAAAGTAATCATACCACTGGTCATTATTCTTGTCATTGTGGGAGTGATAGCAGGCGTTGTTTTCTATGTGAAAAATAAAGTAAGGAAATTCTCACAGGATCTCTTTGGAACAGATTCTTTAGTGGAAGGCTGGAAGAAACAGGAAGAGGAACTGTCTGTGACACCATGTTCCGTATCCGGAATGACAAGATTATTAGAACCACAGATACAGCGGGATTTCCCGGAATTTAACTGGGTGCAGTTTAAAAATAAGGCAGAAGATGCATTGAAATTGTCATTGATGGCAATTTCCGCACATAGTATAGGAAGGGCAGAGAGCCTGTCGGAAGCACTTAAAGAAGAAGTGGCAGCAAGAATTGAACAGAATCAGACAGCAGGTGTAAATGAGGTATATGAACGTATCCGTGTTCATCAGACTGAGATTGCCAGATATGAAAAACAAAAGGGTAAATGCATTATTACACTACAGAGTGCAGTGGAGCATATTCACTATAAAGAAAAAGACGGAAAACTGATTTCCGGTAAAAAAGATTTGTTAGAACAGACCAAGTACAACATGGAACTGATGTATATCCAGGATGAGAGCAAAGTCAGTGCTGATAAAGGGGTAGGACTTACCTGCCCGCACTGCGGTGCTCCGGTTACATCCCTTGGAGCGAAATACTGTGAGTTCTGTGGCAGTGAAGTAATACCAATCAATATGCAGGTTTGGTCTCTGCAGCATTTTTACGAAGTTACATACCAAAAGGTGTAATGAAAATATATAACATAAGAAAACAGGAGGTTTGTTATGGGTTTAATTAAAGCAGTAGCACAGGCAGTTGGAGGAAGTTTTGCAGATCAGTGGTTAGAGGTAATCGAGCCGGATGATATGGGAGATCAGACCGTCTTTACCAGAGGTGTGTTGATTCGCCGTGGACAGAATACAAAGGGAACGGATGATACCGTATCTAATGGTTCCATCATCCATGTATATGATAATCAGTTTATGATGTTAGTAGATGGTGGAAAAATCGTAGACTATACTGCAGAACCGGGATATTACAAAGTAGATAATTCTTCTTTGCCATCCCTGTTTAACGGACAGTTAAAGGATACTTTAAAAGATTCCTTCGCACGTATCAAATTTGGTGGTCAGACACCGGATAAACAGAAGGTATTCTTTATAAATCTTCAGGAAATCAAGGGAATCAAATTCGGAACAAGAAATCCGATTAACTATTTTGATAATTTCTACAATGCAGAATTGTTCCTGCGTGCACACGGAACTTATTCCATTAAGATTGTAGACCCGATTCGTTTCTATGCAGAAGCAATTCCAAGAAACAAAGACAGGGTAGAAATCACAGATATCAATGAACAGTATATCTCTGAATTCTTAGAAGCATTACAGACATCCATCAATCAGTTATCTGCAGATGGTGTCCGCATTTCCTATGTATCATCCAAGGGACGCGAGCTGAGTAAATACATGTCAGAAACTCTTGATGAGGAATGGAACCAGATGCGTGGTATGGAGATTCAGGCAGTAGGTATTGCAAGCATCTCTTACGACGAGGAATCCACTAACCTTATCAATCTGCGCAACAAAGGTGCAATGATGGGTAGTGACCCGAATGTAATGCGTGGTATTGCTGTTGGAAATATTACGGAAGGTATCCGTGATGCAGGTTCTAATGCAGCAGGTGCAATGACCGGATTTATGGGTGTTGGAATGGGAATGAATGCATTCAACAGCAGCATGGACAGCTTAAATCAGATGACAGCAGGCATGCAGCAGAACCAGCAGATGAATAATGGAGCACAGATGGCAGGCGGAGTAGCAGGCGGAGTAGCAGGCGTGCAGCAGGCAGCACCGGCTCAACAGGCAGCTCCGGCACAGCAGGCAGCAGCACCGGCAGGCAATGAGTGGACCTGTGAATGCGGAACAACAAATACCGGAAAATTCTGCTGTAACTGTGGAAAACCGGCTCCTGCACCGGCAGTAAAGTCAGACTGGACCTGTGAGTGTGGAGCAGTAAATACTGGAAAATTCTGTACTAACTGCGGAAAACCGGCTCCGGCAGCAGACTGGACCTGCGAATGTGGAACAGTAAATACCGGAAAATTCTGCAGCAATTGTGGAAAACAGAGACCATAATGGAGGAAGGAGCACTGCATGTCAGTAATTAGTTTTAAGTGCCCGAATTGTGATGGCGAACTGATTTTTGACCCTGCTTCCGGCGCATATAAATGCGAATATTGTGGCTCAAAATTTACACAGGAAGAACTGGATGCCATGAAGCCGGCGGAGGAACAGGAAAAACCTGCCGGCAGCATGGATGGAAGCCAGGCTTCTGAGAATACAGACGGAACACAGGAAGAGAAGAAAACAGAGGAAGAAGCAGTCATTTATACCTGCCCAAGCTGTGGTGCGCAGATTGTAACAGATGCAACCACGGCGGCAACCTTCTGCTATTATTGCCACAATCCGGTAGTGCTTTCCGGAAGATTATCTGGAAACTATATGCCGAATAAGGTCATTCCGTTTGCAATTGACCGTAAGGAAGCAGAAAAACGTTTTATGGAATATGTAGGCAGGAAAAAGTTTGTTCCAAAGGCATTTTTCAATAAGAAACAAATTGATAAATTATCCGGTGTATACTTTCCGTTCTGGATTTATGATACCAGGATGAACGGTAATCTTTCGGCAGAGGCAACCCGTGTCCGGGTATGGCGTTCCGGAGATGAAGAATATACCGAGACTAAATTCTATGAAGTAGAACGTGGCGGAGATGTATCTCTTTCCAATCTGGAACTGAATGCATTACAGAAAGCCAACAAAGAGCTGGTAGAGGGTGTACTGCCATATCAGTTTGACAAGATGAAGGATTTCTCCATGGGGTATCTTTCCGGCTTCCAGGCAGAGAAGCGTGATATTGAAAAAGAAGGCGTAGCAGAGGAAGCTAGACGAGAGACAAAGGATTATGCAACCAGGCTCTTGCGGGAAAGTGTATCCGGCTATGACGGTGTGAAGGTACATAACTGCGGATTTTCTAATGGCAGTGAGAACTGGAATTATGTGCTTCTTCCAATCTGGACCATCACCTATCGCGCCAATAATGGCAAGATGTATTACTATTCCATGAATGGTCAGACTGGAAAAGTATGTGGAGAACTTCCGGTAGATTATAAGAAACTGACCCTGGTTAGTGGAATCATATCAGCAGCAGTGCTGGTACTTGGATTGTTAGGAGGGCTGCTGATATGGTAAAGAAAAAGATAATCGTACCATTACTGCTTTTATGCAGTATGTTATTTGCTGTTCCTGTTATGGCATCAGAGCCAAAGGCAGACTTCGTCTATGATGACGCAGAGCTTTTTGACCAGAGTGAAGCAGATTCCATCAGTGAAAAAATCAGCGGTTTTTCCAGTGAGACTGGCTGGGAAATCTATGCATTTACTACAGAGGATGCGCATGGGTATACTTCCCGGGAGTATGGAGAGAATACCTTTGACCAGTATGCCACCGGCATGGACGGTGTTGCTTTTGTCATTGACATGGATAACCGTGAAATCGCAGTGGTTCATTTTGGAGAAGCAAACCGTTATTATACGGATGAAAGAGTAGAAAGTATTCTGGATGAAGGCTTCAATTATATGGGAGATGCAGAGTATGCAGATGCCATGGAGGCAATGATTGATGAGGCAGAATATTATTACGGACAGGGCGTGCCAACCGGTCAGTATAATTACGATGAAGAAACCGGGGAATATGATTACTACGAGAAAAATACGCTGACCTGGTTTGAAATTCTGATTACCTTACTGGTGGCATTGGGTATCGGTGGCGCATTCTGTGGAATTACCATTGGAAAATACCGCCTGCATTTTGATAAGTACAAATATGATTACCACAAGAACAGCCATGTAAATCTTACAAACCGTACTGACCGCTTTGTAAATCAGGTAGTAACCCATCGTCATATCCAGAGGGAATCTTCTGGTGGAGGCGGAAGCAGTTCCGGCAGAACAACAGTACATACCGGAGCAGGAGGACGAAGTACCGGAGGCGGAAGCCGTAAATTCTAAGAGCTTTCGGATAAGGAAAGCAAATATAAAAATTCGTCAATTTACCCATATGGAATCCGAAAAAGGTTCCATATGGGTACTTTTGTATAAAAAAGAGAAATTTACTTGTAATGGCTGTGTATATGTGCTATCATCTTTCTGGTGAGAACAGTTGTATTTGTACCACAAACAGTCGGAGGGGAATATGGCAGAGAATACGAAGTATTTTGTGTTGAAAGAGAAGGCTGTACCGGAGGTATTGCTGAAAGTAGTGGAAGCGAAACGTCTTTTAGAATCCGGACGCGTAACATCTGTACAGGAAGCAGCCGAGCAGGTAGATATCAGCCGGAGTTCATTTTATAAGTATAAAGATGATATTTTTCCATTTCACGACAATGCGAAGGGGAGAACAATTACGATGGTAATCCAGCTGGATGATACGCCGGGATTATTATCAACCGTTTTGAATATTGTGGCAGAGTTTCATGCCAACATATTAACTATCCACCAGTCTATACCGGTAAACGGGATTGCATCCCTGACACTGAGTATTGATATTCTGCCGGAGACAGGAGATTTGTCACAGATGGTAGATAAGATTGAAGGACAGGATGGAATACATTATCTGAAAATATTAGCCAGGGAGTGAAACAACAATGAAAGCAGCAGTAATGGGATATGGAACAATTGGTTCCGGAGTAGTAGAAGTATTAAACATTAATCATGACAGCATTGCAAAACGTGCAGGCGAAGCAATCGAAGTAAAATATGTTTTGGATTTACGGGATTTTCCGGGAGACCCGATTCAGGATAAAATCGTGCATGATTATAAAGTAATTGCAGAAGACCCTGAAATTGGCATGGTAGTTGAGACAATGGGCGGTGTAGAACCGGCATATACTTTTGTCCGTGCCATGTTAGAGGCAGGAAAGCATGTAACAACTTCAAATAAGGCATTAGTAGCAGAGAAAGGTGCAGAACTGATTGCACTTGCCAAAGAGAAAAATGTGAATTTCCTGTTTGAAGCCAGCGTAGGAGGCGGTATCCCGATTATCCGCCCGTTAAATTCCTGCCTGACTGCAGATGTAATCGAAGAGATTACCGGTATCTTAAATGGAACGACCAACTATATGCTTACCAAGATGAGTGTAGAGGGTTCTGAATTTGCAGATGTATTAAAGGATGCACAGGATAAAGGATATGCAGAGAAAGATCCGACTGCCGATGTAGAAGGCTTTGATGCATGCCGTAAGATTGCAATCTTAACTTCTTTAGTATGCGGACAACAGGTAGACTTCAATGACATTCATACGGAAGGAATTACCAAAATCAGTGCAACAGATATCAAATATGCAAAAGCAATGGGTAAAGCCATTAAATTACTGGCAACCAGCCGTAAAGTAGGAGAAAGCTATTGTGCAATGGTATCTCCATGTATGCTTCCACAGGAGCATCCACTGTATCCGGTGAATGATGTATTTAATGCAATTTTTGTACATGGTAATGTATTAGGAGATGCAATGTTTTACGGAAGTGGAGCAGGAAAACTTCCAACCGCCAGTGCTGTTGTGGCTGATATGGTTGAAATTGCAAAATTCAAAGACACCAACCTTCCAATGGAATGGAGACCGGAGAAATTAGAGCTTGCAGATTATAAGATGGTAACCAACCGTTTCTTTGTCCGTACCAAAGCAGACGAAGCAGCAGTAAAGAATGCATTCGGAGCAGTTGAGTTCGTTGCAGCAGAAGGCGTAAACGGAGAACTTGGATTTGTAACAGAAGAAATGACAGAAGCAGCATATGAAGAGAAAGCAGCAAAACTTGCTGATATTCTTCAGATGATTCGTGTAAAATAGTTGCGAAAAACCCTTCTGGAAATTATAATTGTACTAAGGGTATAAATATAATTTCAGGAGGGTATTTTTATGTCAAAATTTATTATGGCGTTAGACGCCGGAACCACCAGCAACCGGTGTATTCTCTTTAATGAAGCCGGTGAAATCTGCAGTATGGCACAAAAAGAATTCCGTCAGATGTTTCCGAATCCAGGATGGGTAGAACATGATGCCAATGAGATATGGTCGACGCAGCTTGGGGTAGCAGTAGAGGCAATGTCTAAGATTGGTGCTACGGCAGCAGATATTGCAGCCATTGGAATCACCAACCAGAGAGAGACGGCAATTGTATGGAACAAAGAGACCGGAGAGCCAGTTTATAATGCGATAGTCTGGCAGTGCCGCCGGACCGCTGATATTGCAGATGCGTTAAAGAAAAAGGGGTTGGAAGATTCCTATCGTAAGAAAACAGGATTGATTATTGATGCCTATTTTTCGGCAACGAAAATCAAGTGGATTTTAGATAATGTGAAGGGTGCAAGAAAATTAGCGGAAGAAGGAAAGCTGCTCTTTGGAACGGTAGAGACCTGGCTGATCTGGAAACTGACGAAAGGGGAAGCACATGTAACCGATTATTCCAATGCATCAAGAACCATGCTTTTTAATATAAACACATTAACCTGGGATAAAGATATTCTGGCAGAGCTTGATATTCCGGAGAGCATGCTGCCAAAGCCGATGCCGTCAAGCTGTGTATATGGTTATACAGACCCGGCATATTTTGGAAGTGCGATACCGATTGCCGGTGCAGCAGGAGACCAGCAGGCAGCTTTGTTCGGACAGACCTGCTTTTCCGAAGGAGAAGCGAAGAATACATATGGTACAGGCTGTTTCCTTTTGATGAATACAGGAGAACGTCCGGTATTTTCAGAAAACGGACTGGTCACCACCATTGCCTGGGGGCTGGATGGCAAAGTAAATTATGCACTGGAAGGCTCTATCTTTGTGGCAGGTGCGGCAATTCAGTGGCTGCGTGATGGTATGCGTCTCATTGACTCCGCATCGGATTCAGAGTATATGGCGACCAAAGTAAAAGGAACACATGGCTGTTATGTGGTTCCGGCATTTACCGGACTGGGTGCTCCGTACTGGGATCAGTATGCAAGAGGAACAATTGTAGGAATTACCAGAGGAACCAATAAGAATCATATCATCCGGGCAACTCTGGAATCTATTGCTTATCAGGTGGAAGGAGTTATCTCTGCCATGGAAGCGGATGCTGGAATCGAAATCCGTTCCTTAAATGTAGATGGAGGAGCCAGTGCTAATAATTTCCTGATGCAGTTCCAGTCAGACATGATACAGGCACCGGTCAATCGTCCGGCATGTGTAGAGACAACAGCAAAGGGTGCAGCATATCTGGCAGGACTTGCAGTAGACTACTGGAAGACCAAAGAAGATGTGATAAAGAACCAGCAGATAGAGAGGGTATTCCATCCACAGATGGAAGAGGAAGAGAGACAGAAAAAATTAAAAGGCTGGAAGAAGGCAGTAAAATATGCCTTTGGATGGGCAAAAGATACAGAAGAAGAGGAAGAGGCGTAAGCCACTTTCTCTTCTTCACTTTACAGGAAATTGCTTTCCTGTAAAGTAAAAAACGCTCCGCGAGGATGCGCACTGCGGCGTATAAGGTAGATGTCGCAAGCGACCGCCGCAGGCGTGAGAATTTGCCAAGGCACATTCTTTTTTCTCGTTAAGCGTTCGAAAAAGCTGCCGGTGGCAGCTCCTTATAGGTTTTGATATATAATACCTTATGATATATGCGTCAGCGGCATAAAATCAATCTGAAAGAATAGAAGAGCCGCATTTTTCACAATGAAATTTATAATAATAATAGCCAGTGCAATCCAAAGAAATACTTCCCGGAAATGCATGCCAATACGAAGCCTTCCCTTAGAGAGCCGTTCAATGGTCTGGGAAATCATAAACCAGGTGCAGAGCACAAAGGCATATGGCACAAAGGGATGATAAACCAGTGAGTGCAGGAAATCCCCATGCAGTAAAAAAGCTACGGCTCTGGTGCCACCGCAGCCAGGACAGTAAAGTCCGGTCAGGCTGTGAAGCACACAGGGGAAAAGATATTTTGAAAGCTGGATATTTGTTGCTTTTATAAAAAGCACCAGCAGAAGAAGTGTGCCTATGATGCACCAGCAGGTGATATATAATCCGTTGTCCATAGCAGTGGACGTTTTTTTCTTTTCCATATAAACCCTCGCAAATCAGTATTCAAACAAAATATAGAATCTGTTGGTAGTATACAATTGTCATAAGGGAAAGTCAAAGTTATTGTGTTTCACCCAAGATATGTGTATAATAAAAAGAGGCACTTTTTTCAGACTTTGGAAGGAGGAGTGGTTTATGCAGATTGATGGATGGAATCCGAAAGATATAGGATATGATACCGGGTACAATCATACATATGGGGTCGGAACTGACGCAGATGCGAAGAGTACCGGGGTGGCAGAGGGCAGCAAAGGCGAATGCCAGACCTGTAAGAACCGGAAATATCAGGATGGTTCCAACGAGAATGTTTCTTTTAAATCAGCTTCCCACATCTCTCCGGAGGCGGCGGGAATCCGTGTGGCAGCCCATGAGGCAGAACATGTTTCCAATGCTTATGCCAAAGCAGCAGAAGGAAATGGTCAGGTGGTATCTGCAAGCGTAACACTTCGTACCGGCGTATGCCCGGAGTGCGGAAGAGTATATGTGGCAGGCGGAGAGACCAATACCACCATTAAGTATCCGAATGAAACAAATCCTTATCAGCAGGAACGGAAGAGCCAGGATGCGGCAGATCTGACCGGAGCCAGAATCGACACAAGAAAATAAAAACAGGAGCTTGAGATAGATGAAAAGAAAATCAGCAGAAATAAAACGTATTGCAAGAGAAAATCTTACCGGACATTATGGATTGCCAATGGGAGCCATAGTAGTATCACAGTTAATCGTAACTTTGCCGACCATGTTCTTTTCCTGGAATTTGACACCGTATTCCGGAAAAATGGAGTGGGCAATTTATTATGTGGCAGCATTTGTACTGGCATTGCTGGGGGTTGTTTTAAATATAGGAATTCTCCAGATTGCCCTGCGAATGGGAAGAAAGCAGCCATATAAGTTTACCGATATGTTCTATGGATTCAATCATCATCCGGATAAATACATTCTGGCATACCTTTTATTTATGGTTGTGGTATTAATTCCGATGCTTCCGGCAATCGCAGTCTCTGTTGGAATGTATGTAACTGCCATTTCCGGCAGCATGAAAATCACAGAGGGGATTTTTGTTGGCTATGTAGTAGCTATGTGTGTACTTGGAATTGGAGGAGAAGTGATCGCATTTATTCTTTCCTTAAAATATTCCATGCTGTTTTTGATATTGCTTGAGGATAATACCAAGGGAATCCGGCAGGCAATGAGGGAAAGTAAAGCACTGATGCAGGGCAACAAGGGAAGATACTTCTATATCATGTTAAGCTTCCTTGGCTGGTCTTTCCTTGGCCTCCTTTCATTTGGAATTGGCTTCCTGTGGATTGGACCATACTATACGCAGACACAGGTGACATTCTATCGTGACATTACAGGAGAATTAGACCGGACAGAAAACCAGACAGACCCATACGGAACAAAACAGCAGAATCCGCAGTACAGTACGTGGAGTGCTTCGGTATAAAAATAAGAAAAGAAAAATGCCGGGAAATCAGAATTGGTTTCCTGGCATTTTTCTTTTGCATATATTTACTGGTACATCTGATTCATTTCATTAAACTGCCGCATCAGTTCGTTATAATCAGCGGTATTTCCGTTGGACATCTGGTTGATGAAATCGGCGTTGGTAAACATCATGACAATGACGAAAGTATAAAGTGCAATAGTAAGTGCAAGACCGATAATTCCAAGGACGATACCGATTTTGCCGGTGGTGGAAAAAGTCATCTCGCCGCCACGGGAAAGAAGTCCTAAAATAATGGCAAGTGCCCCACAAGGCAGTGCTGCATACAGGCAGCAGAAAGTTACAATGGAGACAATGCCAAGAGCAATGGATGCGGTGGCAAGTCCGGTGGAACGTTTGTCCATGTAATTACGTTGTGGTGCCTGGTTCATATTATATGAATAATTGGGATTTGGTTGATAGCCGTTTGGCTGCTGTTGAAAATCCATAAAAAACCTCCTCAAATCGTGAATAAATCCAGTATACCATTTTCTGCCGGAAAAAACAATAAAACCCAAAATCTTCCCTTTTGTAGAAATGCCTGATGTGCTATAATGAGCGCAAACGCATCAACAGGAAAGGAAATACAAGATGGACATAACAGCAAAAATTGCCGAAGAACTTGGAATCAGAAAAAATCAGGCACAGGCAGCAATTCAGTTAATTGATGAAGGAAATACCATTCCTTTTATTGCCCGGTATCGAAAAGAAGCAACCGGCGCATTAAATGATGAAATATTACGTAACTTATTTGACCGGCTGACTTATCTTAGAAACTTAGAAGAGAAGAAAGAACAGGTCATTGCCAGCATTGAAGAACAGGGCAAGCTGACGGACGAACTGCGGAAACAGATAGAAGAAGCACAGACACTGGTAGTCGTAGATGATTTGTACCGTCCATACCGACCGAAGCGCAGAACCAGAGCAACCATCGCCAAAGAGAAGGGCTTAGAGCCGCTGGCAAATGTAATCAGTCTTCAGATGCTTAAGACTCCAATCTTAGAAGAAGCAGCAAAATATATCAACGAAGAAAAAGAAGTTCATACTGCAGAGGAAGCCTTAGAAGGTGCTAAGGATATTATTGCAGAGCATATTTCCGATGAAGCAGATTATCGTATCCACATCCGTGACCTTACCGTAAAACATGGTCGGATTGTATCTGCTGCCAAAGATCCGGAAACAGAATCTGTTTATGAAATGTATTATGATTTTGATGAGCCGATTACAAAAATGGCAGGACATCGTACGCTGGCATTGAACCGTGGAGAGGCAGAGAAAATACTGACAGTAAAAGTAGAAGTGCCGGAAGAACAGATTATTCCGTATTTACAGAAAAAGGTAATAACCAAAGATAATGCCATAACCAGACCTGTTTTGGAAGAAGTAATCGAAGACAGCTATAAGCGTCTGATTGCACCGGCAATCGAGCGTGAGATTCGAAGTGACCTTACGGAAAAGGCAGAAGACGGAGCAATCAAAGTTTTCGGAAAAAACTTAGAGCAGCTTCTGATGCAGCCGCCAATTGCAGGACAGGTTGTGCTTGGCTGGGATCCGGCATTCCGTACCGGATGTAAGCTTGCAGTGGTAGATCCGACCGGAAAAGTATTGGATACGACAGTCATTTACCCGACAGCACCACAGAATAAGGTAGAGGAAGCAAAAGTAGTATTAAAGAAACTGATTTCCAAGTATCATATTACACTGATTTCTCTTGGAAATGGAACAGCATCCCGTGAGTCGGAGCAGATTATTGTAGATTTATTAAAAGAGATTCCGGTAAAAGTACAGTATATTATTGTAAATGAAGCAGGTGCTTCCGTATATTCTGCAAGTAAACTTGCAACAGAGGAATTCCCAAACTTTGATGTGGGACAAAGAAGTGCCACTTCCATGGCAAGACGGTTGCAGGATCCGCTGGCAGAGCTGGTTAAAATTGATCCGAAATCCATCGGAGTCGGTCAGTATCAGCATGACATGAACCAGAAAAAATTAAGTGAAGCCTTAGGCGGCGTGGTAGAAGACTGCGTAAATAAAGTTGGTGTAGATTTAAACACCGCATCCGTATCCCTGCTGGAATACATTTCCGGTATCAGCAAAGTGATTGCGAAAAATATCGTGGCATACCGGGAAGAAAATGGAAAATTTGCATCCAGAAGCCAGCTTTTGAAAGTGGCAAAATTAGGACCGAAGGCATATGAACAGTGTGCCGGTTTTCTTCGTATTACCGGTGGAAAGAATCCGTTGGATGCAACCGGCGTGCATCCGGAAAGTTATGAAGCAACCAGAAAGCTTTTGGAAAAATTAGGATATTCAGAAGAAGAGATAACAGGTGGCGGATTAACCGGGATTTCAAAGAAGATTTCAGATTATAAGAAACTGGCAGCAGAATTGGAAGTAGGAGAACTTACTTTACGGGATATTGTAAAGGAACTGGAAAAGCCGGCAAGAGATCCGAGGGAAGATATGCCAAAGCCGATTCTGCGGAGTGACGTACTGGAAATGAAGGATTTGACCCCGGGAATGGTATTAAAAGGGACCGTCCGTAATGTCATTGACTTCGGTGCCTTTGTGGACATCGGAGTACATCAGGATGGACTGGTACACATTTCCCAGATGAGCGAACGCTATATCAAACATCCGCTGGAAGTGGTCAGCGTGGGAGATATTGTAGAAGTAAAAGTAATGAGCGTAGACCTTAAGAAACAGAGAATCCAGCTTACTATGAAACTGTAAATAAAAGGTAACAGATAAAATTGGGTATTGACAAGGAAAAAGCGAAGTTCTACAATAAACCCATAGTAATTGAATAGGAAGTCTTCGGGGCAGGGTGATATGCGAAGCATAGATTCCCGACCGACGGTGATTGTGCATGACACATTAGTCCGTGAACTGCAGTATTGCAGTTGATTTGGTGAAAATCCAAAACCGACAGTATAGTCTGGATGGGAGAAGATAAGTGACCATTAAGGTGATTATTTTGCGTGCCCCGGATAGTTTTATCCGGGGCTTTTATGGTACACCAATACTCCGGACATCCCTTGCAAGAGCTAAAAGTAAAGAAAAAAGGAGTAAAAGAAATGAGTACAAACAGTGTAACAACAAACAGCAACGTAAAAACAGGTGTAAATGCAAGATATCTGACGATGACAGCAATGCTTTCAGCCATTGCGTTCATCCTGATGTTCCTTGATTTTGCAGTTCCGTTTATGCCAAACTTCATCAAACTGGATATTTCAGAACTTCCGGCATTGATTGGAGCATTTTCCATGGGACCGGTCAGCGGAATTGTAATCTGCCTGATTAAAAATCTGATTCATCTGACTATTACAACCACAAGTGGTGTTGGAGAACTGTCCAATTTCATTCTTGGAGTAGCGTTCGTGCTTCCGGCAGGACTGATTTACAAATTTAAGAAGAACCGCAAAGGTGCATTAATCGGTTCTTTAGCAGGAGCACTTTTCATGGCAGTATTCAGTGTGGTATCAAACTATTTCCTGGTATATCCGTTCTATACAGCATTTATGCCGGAAGATGCCATTATTGGTGCTTACAATGCAATCGCTTCTGCAGTAGGCGGACATATGGATAATTTATTGGAGTGTCTTGTAGTATTTAATATGCCATTCACCTTCTTAAAAGGTATGATTAGTGTTGGAATTACATTTTTGATTTATAAACATATTTCACCAATCATCAAAGGAACCAACAGCCGTAAAAATTAGACGTCCCTTTTTTGCCCGACACAAAATTGATAAAGAGTTTGTCTATTCCCGAAAATAATGCTATACTTCAATCAGAAAAGTAAGCAGGAGGAAAGACAATGCCAATTGAATTTGATGTAAAAATAACAGCGAACGATATGTACCGGTTTAATATGTATCATATATATACCAGTTTTACCGGAATCTTTTCCATCTTGGCAGCGGTGCTTGGATTTGTAGCCGCAGTGGGAACCTATGGAAAGGTAGATACCATGTATACGGTGCTTTACATCATATTTGGCATTGTCTTTCTTTTTTATTTTCCATTAACCTTGAAAATGCGGGCGGCAAGACAGATTTCCATGTCAGAGGCACTGAAAAGTACACTGCATTATATGTTGGATGATGAAGGTGTCCATGTATCTCTGGGAGAAGAAAATGCCCTGCTGGAGTGGAAACAGATTTATAAAATGGTGTCAACAAAGCATAATGTTCTGATTTACAGCAGCCGCGTGAATGCATATATCCTGCCGATGGAAATTGTAGGCGGACAGTATGCAGCGTTGAAGGAACTGGCAGATAAGAATTTGAAGAAGCACCAGAATTGTATGAAGAAGAGATAGGAAGAAAAGTATATGGTATATGAAACATTTTCGGCAGAAGAAACAGAAAAGTTAGGCGAACAGATTGGACGGGAAGCAAAGCCGGGAGAAGTGTATACATTAATCGGAGATTTGGGAGTAGGAAAAACCGTTTTTACCCAGGGAATAGCCAAGGGTTTGGAGATAACAGAACCTATCTGCAGTCCGACTTTTACTATTGTGCAGGAGTATGAAGAAGGAAGAATGCCATTTTATCATTTTGATGTATACCGGATTGCGGATATTGAGGAAATGGATGAAATCGGCTATGAGGACTATTTTTATGGAAATGGTCTGACCATGATAGAATGGGCAAATCTGATTGAAGAAATTTTACCGGATCATTACCGGCAGATAACAATAGAGAAAGATTTGGAAAAAGGATTTGATTATCGCAGGATAACAATAGAAGAGGTGGAACGATGAAAATATTGGGATTGGACAGCTCCGGACTGGTAGCCAGCGTAGCAGTAGTAGAAGATGATGTGCTGTTGGGAGAATTTACTGTAAATTATAAGAAAACACATTCACAGACCTTGCTGCCAATGTTAGATGAACTTGCGAAAATGATAGAACTGGATTTGGATACATTAGATGCCATTGCAATTGCAGCGGGCCCGGGCTCATTTACCGGACTTCGGATTGGCTCTGCAACAGCAAAAGGATTGGGACTTGCACTGGATAAGCCGTTGATATCCGTACCGACCGTGGATGCACTGGCATACAACCTCTATGGGCATAGAGATATTATCTGTCCATTAATGGATGCAAGAAGAAACCAGACCTATACTGGTTTATATCAGTTTGAAGACGAAAAAATGCAGGTATTGTGCCCACAGTGCGTTGTGGGAATTGATGAGATTGTAGCAAAGATAAATGAAAACAATGCTCCGGTTGTATTTTTGGGAGATGGTGTCCCTGTATTTACCACTTATATAGAAGAAAACTGTAAAGTGCCATATTCCTTTGCACCGGCACATGTGAATAAGCAGCGTGCAGCAGCTGTTGCAGCTTTAGGAGAAGAATATTACAAAGCAGGTAAATTAGAATCTGCAGAAGAACACAAACCGGAATATCTGCGCCTTTCCCAGGCAGAACGCGAGAGGATGGAACAGCATGGAAATTCGTAGAATGTCAGAGGCAGATGTTTTTGATGTAGCAGCCATAGAGGCAAAAGTCTTTTCACAGCCATGGAGCGAGCAGGGATTTCGCGATGCTCTTGCCATGAACCATGTGATTTTTCTGGTGGCAGAAGAAGCGGGTTCCATCTTAGGATATTGTGGAATGTATATGGCATTAGATGAAGGTGAGATTACCAATGTGGCAATAAGTGAAGCCTGCAGAAACAGAGGTTATGGGGAACAACTAGTAACAGAACTAATGCAGCAGGGTAGAAAACATGGTATTAGCCGGTATGTTTTAGAGGTAAGGGTATCCAATGAGCCTGCTATTCGCCTGTATCAGAAACTTGGATTCTCTGTACTTGGAACTCGAAAGAATTTTTATGAAAAGCCCTCAGAGGATGCATATATCATGAGCAGGGTCCAGTAATTTCCACTGCAAATTTATTGGAATGGTTCTATAATGAAAGAGAACCACAAGATAAGAGACGGAGGATGCGAAATGGTTTGCAATTGTTGTGGAAAAGAAATCGAAGAACGAAAACAGGATTATATTTATATAGAAAAAGAATGGAATTATTTTTCTACTAAGGATGGTGTGAAAAGCAAACTGCGTGTATGCGAGTCCTGCTTTGATGAATGGACAAAACAGTTTGTGATACCGCCTTTAATGGAAGAAGTAACAGAAATTGTATAGAGAGCTGAGGAAATAGAATGTTAGATGTCTGTTTATTAGGAACCGGTGGAATGATGCCATTGCCATATCGCTGGCTGACTTCACTGATGACAAGATATAATGGCAGCAGTCTGATGGTTGACTGTGGCGAAGGAACCCAGATTGCAGTAAAAGAAAAAGGCTGGAGCTTTAAGCCGGTGGATATTATGTGCTTTACACATTACCATGCGGACCATATCAGCGGACTGCCTGGAATTCTTCTGACCATGGGAAATGCAGAACGAACGGAGCCACTGACGATGATTGGACCAAAGGGACTGGAACGTGTGGTAAATGCACTGCGTGTGATTGCACCGGAACTGCCTTTTGAGATTAAATTTATAGAACTGACGGAACCGGAAGAGACTATAGAATTAAAGGGATATACAATCCATGCATTCCGGGTGAACCATAATGTTACCTGCTACGGCTATACCTTGGAGATCCCAAGGGCTGGAAGATTTTCAGTGGAACATGCATTAGAACGGCAGATACCGCAGAAATACTGGAGCCGCCTGCAAAAAGGTGAAATTATTGAAGAAGAGGACAAGACCTATCTGCCGGAAATGGTATTAGGCCCGCCAAGAAAAGGCATCAAGCTGACATATTGTACTGATACCCGCCCGACGGAGAGCATTGCAAAAAATGCCAAAGATTCCGATTTATTTATCTGTGAAGGTATGTATGCAGAAAAAGAGAAACTTGCAAAAGCGAAACAATATAAACATATGACTTTTTATGAAGCAGCACATCTTGCCAAGGATGCCGGGGTGAAAGAAATGTGGCTTACCCACTTCAGCCCGTCCCTTGTAAGGGGCGAAGACTATATGGATGCTGTAAGGAAGATATATCCGAATGCATATTTAGGCAAAGATGGAAAGAGTGTTACACTGGATTTTGAGGAGGCGTAAACATGAAGAAACGTACAGCAGGCATAATTAAGACAGTTATTATAGGTGTGATTTGCGTTGGAATTGTGGTCGGATTTTATTATTATCTGACAAACCGCTCACCAAGAAGTGTGGAAACAACAGGAGAAACAGATGAGATAACCTCTGTTTTAAGTAAAAATTTAGAGAAGGATTATCCGGCGTCACCTCGTGCTGTAATCAAATATTATAATAGGATTCTGCTCTGCCTTTATAATGAAACTTATGATGATGAGCAGTACCAGAAGCTGTTGGAGAAGATGCGTGCACTGATGGATGAAGAGTTATTGGAAAACAATCCGCAGGATACATTTTCAACCCAGATGCAGAATGACATTGCGGCTTATAAAGCAGAAAGTAAGATTATAGCAACAGCATCTGTCTGCGATACAGATGAAGTGGCTTATAAGAAAGTAGAGGGAAGTGATTGTGCCTATGTGACGGCATCTTATTTCCTGCGCTCTACCAAGGCATATAACCGGGCTAACCAGGAATATGTGCTGCGTAAGGATGAGAATGGGGACTGGAAAATATTAGGATTTGTGGCACTGGAAGGAGACAATGGTGATGCAGAAAAATAAAGGAGATATTGCAATTCTTGCAATAGAAAGTTCCTGCGATGAGACTGCGGCAGCAGTTGTAGTAAATGGAAGGGATGTGAGATCGAATATCATTTCATCCCAGATTGCATTACATACCTTATATGGAGGTGTGGTTCCGGAAATTGCATCCCGTAAACATATTGAGAAAATTAATCAGGTAATAACAGAAGCAATGCAGGAAGCGCAGGCAGACTGGGCAGATATAGACGCAATCGGTGTAACTTATGGACCGGGATTAGTGGGTGCCCTCCTGGTTGGTGTGGCAGAAGCAAAAGCAATCAGTTATGCAAGAAATATTCCGCTGGTAGGTGTGCATCATATTGAGGGACACATCAGCGCAAATTATATTGAAAATAAAGAGTTAGAGCCACCATTTTTATGTCTTGTGGTATCCGGCGGTCATACACATCTGGTAAAAGTACTGGATTATGGAAAATATGAGATACTTGGAAGAACCAGGGATGATGCAGCAGGTGAAGCCTTTGATAAAGTGGCGAGAGCAATCGGATTAGGCTATCCGGGTGGACCAAAGATTGAAAAAGTAGCACATGAAGGAAATCCTCATGCTGTGGAATTCCCAAGACCGAAGATTGCAGATGGGGAGTATGACTTCAGCTTCAGTGGCTTAAAGTCTGCTGTTTTAAACCATCTGAACAGCTGTAAAATGAAAGGTATTGAGATTGTGCAGGCGGATATTGCAGCATCTTTCCAGAAAGCGGTTATTGATGTGCTGGTGGGAAATGCCATGCATGCCATTGAAAAATATCAGATTGATAAATTTGCTATTGCGGGAGGAGTGGCTTCTAATGGAACCTTAAGAGGAGCAATGGAAGAAGAGTGCCGGAAGAGAAATGTGGCATTTTATCATCCGTCGCCGATTCTCTGTACCGATAATGCAGCAATGATAGGTGCAGCAGCATATTATGATTACCGGGCGGGAATCCGTTCCGGACTTGATTTGAATGCAGTACCAAACTTAAAATTAGGAGAACGTTAATGGCAAAGTATACAGCAATCGTGCTTTCTGCGGGAAAAGGAAGCCGCATGGGAAGCTCTGTCCATAAGCAGTATCTGCTTCTTTGTGGGAGGCCGGTGATTTATTATACCCTTAAGGTATTTGAAGAAAGCCCGGTAGATGAAATCGTACTGGTAACCGGTGAAGGAGAAGAGGAATACTGCCGGAAAGAAATTGTAGAAAAATATAAATTGCATAAAGTAACGAAGATAGTAAAGGGTGGTAAGGAACGTTACCACTCTGTTTTTCAGGGCTTAAGTGCGTGTGAACATACGGATTATGTACTGATTCATGATGGGGCACGCCCGTTTATAGGGCAGGAAGTCATCCGACATACAATGGATGAAGTGCAGAAAAAACATGCATGTATTGCAGCTGTGCCGGTGAAGGATACCATAAAAAAGGTAGATGAAAATGGAAAAGTAGAGGATACCCCACCAAGAAAAAGCCTTTATACGGTACAGACACCGCAGGCATTTTCTTATTCCCTGATTTATGATTCTTATCAGAAGATGATAGCGGATGGAAGAGAAGATGTTACAGATGATGCAATGGTAGTGGAGGCGTATGGAAAAGTTCCGGTATATGTAATAGATGGTAGCTATCGCAACTTTAAGATTACAACACCGGAAGATTTGGAAATGGCAGAGTTTATGCTGAATGCAGGAAATCCTGGTAAAGGTGTATGTTCATAGAAAATAAACCATCCGGCATCAGTGGGAAATCAAATGGATATATTTTGAAATTTTGAAAAAATGGTAAGTTGTAAAATTGAAGTTAACAAGAGAAATTAATCTCATGTTGGCTTCAATTTTTTTTATGCCAAGAGCAGCATGTAGATGATTTTCTACATGCTGCTCTTGTTGGTTTAGGAGGAAAAACTATGGCAAGAAAACTGCGCCGCTTAACTTATGAAGACCGTTTAATACTTGAAAATATGCTTAAACAGGATACACCACTTGTAAAAATAGCGGAGGAAGTTGGTGTAACCAGGCAGTGTATTTACAAAGAACTTCAAAGAAATGGAAAATTAGAAAATAGAAGAAACTACAATGCTGACGAGGCTCAGAAACGTCTGCTTGCAAAGTGCTGATGTTAAAAAATATCAATACAACTTAAAACAATTATTTATTTCTTAGTTATAAAAAGTAGGACAAATGAAAAGGAGAACTTAGATGCTGCAGATTATAAAAGAATTAGGAAATATGAAGGGACATTCGGATGTTGAAATCATCGAACTCGAAGAATTAGGGCGTGTATCATTAAGCGGCTGGAATGGAGAAGAGTATTGCCGATGCTGGAAATGCAATGAAGATGGATATGAAAAAGAAAAAGGTAGTACAAGCTTCTGTTTAAAACCTAAATATGAACCAGATAGTATTGATGAAGAAACAGGAGAAGTACTCAGCTGGAATCGAATAGGCTTCGAATTGAAAATGTAGGACAAAATAGAAGCTCCCGTACCCCAGCAGGTAGAGGGACGGGCACTGTGAAATAGAATGGAAGCTCCATTGTCAGTCGGTGCCTATGATGTCGCTGGTTCGAATCCAGCCGGGAGCATTAAGCAATTGTGCTTAGTAATAAAAAAGCCGTACCGAAATCCGGTACGCAAGGAGGGTCATATGGTAACAATAACAATCAGTAACTTAAAAGGTGGTATTGGCAAAACTACATCAGCTGTAAACATTGCCTGGTCACTTGCTTACGAAGGAAAGCATGTATTAGTGGTGGACGCAGATCCACAATGCAATCTTACTCCTTTTTTCCAGCGGGATAATTCAAAGAGTCATACTATTGCAGATTTACTGGAAAAGCCGGAGAACTTCAGAAGTTGTATCTGTAGAAGTCGAATGAAGAACGTGGATATCATTAAAGGGTGCCCAGAAGTATTAGAAGCGGGAGAAGAAGAGGAAGCAGCATTATACAAAGCATTTCTCAATATCCAAGAAAAAAAGCGTGATGAATACGACTATATGATAATAGATACCCGTCCATCCTTTGGTGGATTGACAGAAGCTTCCATATATGCTGCAGATATACTTCTTACGCCGGTCTGTCTGGACAACTTCTGCAGGGATAATCTGACATTAGTGGACACTTACCTTGATTCCATACCGGAAAGGGTGCGCCCAGTATGGAAGGTATTTACTAATAAAGTGATTCCAAATCGTAAAGTTCAGAGGGTCATTTTTGAAGACCTTTATTCAAAACATGATTATCCAATAATGGAATCATGTATCAGAAGCTCTGAAACTGTAAATACAGCTCTACAGTTATACAAACCGATACAGAAGCATAGAAGTGGATGCCCTGTTTGTGTAGATTACATAAATCTTACTGATGAAATCAAAAACATTGCGATTGAAAGGAGTGAGGCGTAATGGCAACTCTTGGAGCTATGTTCGCCAACACAGGCGTAAAAAAAGCAGAGACACCGCCACAGAGAGTAACAAAGTGGATTCATTATACAAAGCTGAAAGACAATGCAGCACAGTATTGTAATGAAAGAGATAAGGACGAGATAATTGCACTTGCCGGATTGATTGATGCAGATAATGGTGTCTTGCAGCAAATATTGGTTCGCAAAATAAAAAACGACCAATATGAAATCATTGCAGGACATAAAAGACGAAGAGCATGTAAATATCTGGTTGAAGAAGAAGGCAAGAAACAATATGCATTTGTACCATGCTTTGTCGAAAATATAAGTGATGTAAAGGCAGAATTCCAATTATATTCATCTAACAGTCACCATGTAAAAACAGATTATGAAAAAATGCATGAATTGGAACGTATGAAATATCTGATTGAGACATATCCAGAGGAGTTTCCCCAAATACAAACAGGAAGAATGGTGGAAAGACTTGCTGCACAGCTGCAAATGAATAAAACCACTGTAGGCGAATATCTTACCATTTCCAAAAACCTTGGAGAAAATGCAAGGACTGCATTTGAGGATGGAACAATAAAGAAAAGTGCTGCAGTTGAAATGGCGGCACTTCCGGAAAAAGAACAGGATGCATTATTAAGTGCCGGAGTAACAGCACTGAAAGATATAAAAGCATATAAGGAAGAATGCTTAGAACCATCAGAGGAAGATATACGGCTTTTTTACGAACACTATATTCAGAATCATGATAAAAACAGAGCCGAATTAAAAGAATATCTTATCCGTTCATATGGAAAAAGACATTCGTGTGGAACGGGTGGAGTAATTGATTTTGATTGCTCACCAAAAGGAATTAAATTAGGAAAAAGTAAGGAAATTAGTTGGACTAAATTTATTAATAAGATTAATGAATACTACCCAGTACATGAAAAAGAAGAAACTGTAAGGGTAAAAGAAAAGATAACAGATGCAAAGTGTATTAACGCACCGGATTCCGGTAGACGCAATGAAACAGAAAATATCATTCCAGGACAGCTTTGCGTAACGGATGTTGATATGAATGTAGAAGAAGATATACCGGTAGAAGACAAGGAGGAATACACACCGAAGTATTTTCTTAACGAACAAATTGAAAAATTGGAAAAAATGGAAAAGGCTGTAGCATTTGCTCCAACAGTAATTCAATCGACTATAAAAACATTGGAAAGACAAAGGATGATTGTAAAAGCACTTACAGCTTTTTCGGCAAATACAGAAACTGCCAATATTAAAGAAAAAACGGTAAAACTGATGCAGCCAGAGCTTCCCAAATTCCATAATACAGAGGAACGCAGAACTTGGCTTGAAAACTATAAAGACTGGGGTGTCTGGTACACAGATAATAGAATTGGAGTAACTTATTATAAATATGAATTCCCGGACGAAACAGTATTAATTGCAGAAGAGTATAAGTCGGATTATTCAAAATATGGTAATGCTTTTTTTCACTTGGTTGGTGGACCAAAGAAAAGGGAAAAGAACAGCTATGGAGTACCTAGATATCCATATCATGAACGGTATTGCAGACATTCTGATAGTATTACGGAATTAATAGAGTTTTTAAAAGCAATACAGAAGTAACCAGGATTCTTCGTATGCATCCGGGAAGCAGTATCCCGGATGCATGGCGTATCCGCAAAGGAAAAGAATCTTTTTGTACCGGAATCCGGTACAACATATGACCCCATCCCGGCTGCAGTATACTGTGGTCGGGATACAAAAGGCTCAAAAGGAGTAGCGGTTTTATGGAAATGAAAATGACAAAGATGACAGAGGACAGAGTAAAAAACATCCTTCGATTCCGGAATTCTAAATTAAAAAATATACATCAAAAAATGATTTCTCTTTATGAAGATGCAAATGATACTGATTCAGTGCTGGAGACAGTGGCACTGCCGGCTCAAAACATAAGCGGAATGCCAGGAGCAAGGGGAGAACACAAAGACCTCGGAAATGTGCTAATCAGTTATCAAAACGAACTTTATCGGAGAAATGCTGAGATTCGGGAAATGATGTGGGCACTTTCGCAGGAAGAGCAATCGATAAACCGGGTGTGGGCTTGCTTCCATGTGCTGGAGGAACCTTATTATGATATCCTCCGGCGCTTATATGTTGTCGGAGAATTATATCAAACGGTAGAGCATGAAAGCGGATTGACACACAGTTATTTTGATAAGAAAAGGATGGAAGGCTTGCAGCTTATTATTGCATATTATGAAAGCGGCGAAAGCATATCAAACCTCATGTACAAATATCGAAGTAAAAAAAAGAGTAGCAAAAAGGAAAAGAAAAAGATGCAGAATAGCTTTCGGCAAATAAGTCTGGAAGATTTAATGAAGGGAGATAACCAATAGGATGAATAAAGCTCATAAAGTGGATAAAGAAATTAAATTTTTGATAATTATAATCATGATTGGCATTATATTTGGAGTCCTTATAGTTAAAGAAATATATAGCATTGAGATTGCTAATAGGAACGCTAGAGTTTCTGAACGTTTGGAAGATATTACTAAAGCTGGATATGATGAATGTACGTTATATGGTGATGATTTGTTTGTATCTGAAGGAAAAATGTATATGTACAAGTATGATGCAGATGGTCGGGTGCATATTTTTTATATAAATGATGTTGCAGAAAAATAGAGGAGATATTGAAACTTATCAAAATGATAAAAGGGGGTGTTCTAACAATGGCGAATGTTGAAATGATGATGACGATAGTAGCCATTTCTTTTGCTTCCATTTTATTTATTATCTTTATAATGGAGATTATGAAAGAACTTATGAAAAAGCCGAGTGAAACAAATATGACTGTATTTATATGCTGTTTAACATTAATGTTAATGCTTGCAATTATGTTGGGGGGCTGTGCAAAATGCATTAATACAGAAACGTCAACTGTACAGGTAAAAGTAACGAATGCATATCATAAAGCTTCTTATACAACGATGCATTATAGCCCTGCAACCAAAACAATGCTGCCACAAACACATGCAGCAATTTACAAAATTACTGTTGAATATGATGGCACAGAATACGATATTCGGGGTAGAGATACATATTACAAATATTCAGATTCTATTGGAAAGTCTGTTAATGGCATATTAGAAACAAAGAAATATGATGATGGGACAGTAAAGTATAATATTGTTGACTTAGAGTAATGTATCTGATGGAAAGCTGTATACGTATAAGTATGATAAAGATGGTCAGCTTCACGTTTTTATAAAGAGGATGTTAAAGAAAAACAAATAGCGAGGAGAAATGATAATGAAATGGATATCAGTAAATGAAAAGTTGCCGCCAGAACCAGTTAATCAGGTAGATACGCTGGACAAGATTATGGAAGCTATTGAGGCAGAAGAACTTGTTGAATATCTGGTAGTAATTGATGGAGCTGAGAAGGCAACCACCTTATATTATACCGGAGATGGAGAATTTTTCGATGCGGTAACACAAGACCTTTATCCAGTAATTGCATGGGAAGAGTTGCCAGGTGTTCCTGATAGTTATGTAGAAAAATCTTTAGTAAACCAAGAAACAGAGATAATTGAAAATAAATCTGAAGAAACTGGGAAGGAAGAATATTTTAGTGATAAAGAATATGAAAAGAAGCAGTTGTTCGATGTAAGTGTAATGATTGGTTGCTTAATAATCAGATGGATAACTAAATATTATAGTGTAAGTCTAATTTGTGACTGCTTCATGGTGATAGTTTTGATTGATTTTTTGACCAATAAAAATATTTACCAACAAAGGAAGAAACGAAAATGAAGATAATAAAAGTATCTACAGACTTGAAAATAGAGGAATGTGATTTCCTGAAAATGAATTATCAAGAGCAATTAAAGATAGTAAATAATCTTATCGGTAACGGATGCAGCTCATATGAAATTGTTTATCCGGTAAGGCTTTATACCGAACTTGGAATGAGTAATAACCCGGATATAGAACCGAATAAAAGTGTATGCATGTTGGTGGATGAAGAAGGATTATCCAAGGGCATTGATATAAATATAGTAGGAAGCTATCTTTATCGAACCGATTTGCATGGAAATCCAATAGCAGGGAACGTTGTATTTGCTGGATTGACCAGACGAGACGGAGTTCTTCAAATATCTGCTCTTCAGGATGATATTGAAAAAGAGCTTATGTTGAAACTGACATATTTGATAATATCGTTCAACTGGTTATTAAATCCTTAAGGACGGAAAAGGGAACCCAGTATATCTGGATGAACTTGAGCCGGACAGAGGTAACATGAACACAGAAATTTTTCCGGATAAAAAACGAAATAACGATTAAAGCAAGGAGGAGTAAATAGTGACAGTTTTTGTTATCATACTGTGTAGTTTTAGTAGTTTTATAAGCGGAATATGGTTTTTTTTAGGGTTTGATGCTTGGATGGAATCTAAAGAGGAATTTGACGCCTATTTACGCTCAAAGAGTATTACATGTTTCAAAAGATCCATTTTGATATTTTGCTACAGTATTACGTTAAATTTACTTTGGTTTACATTTGGTAAATAGTATCTAAGATAACCTAGAAAGGAAATAAATGAGTAATTTAAAAAACAAATTAACATATGGTATTTCGCATAGTGAAGAAACTGGAACAGAAAACGAAGAAACCGAAACTGGACTTGAATTTACAAGAAAAGATGAAATAGTATTTGTTTTGTATGGAATTTTTGTATTCATAATGAGTTATCCAGTAGGCAAGATATTTATAAGAGAAGAAGAGCATCCGCTTTTGGAATTGGCATTTGGTTCCGCAGGAACAAAAGTTCTAACTTCTGTAGGAAGATTCATAATGGGATATATATGTATTACTATCGTAGTTGGAGTAATTTTATTAATTATATTATTAATAACATTAATCATAGAAAAGAGGGAAAAAGGTTGAACCACATACCATTTTGGGAGCATCTTTTAACGGAAAGGTAATCAATATGATAGAGAGATTATTACATTGGATTCTAAGAAGCAGAATTAAGAGCTGCAAACATTGTTGTATATGGTGTGAATATTACAACGAGTGCAGGTGGGATAAAATAATATAATTTGAACATAGGAAGGTTAATACTAATGGATGATAGCTATATTGTAAAAGGGATTGCTACAGGGGTTATTTCTTATGTAGGCTCTATAATATAAACATGTAGGTTGTGAAAAAATGAGAAATTCAAAAAAGAACAAAATTATAATTGTTGGTAAAAACGGAACCGGAAAATCGTTCAAAGCTTTAGAATTGGCTTTGAAAAAGAAGGGTATAACCATTATATGCAATGGAGGCACAGACAAAAACCGTTATGAAGATGACTTTCCTTGTCTAAAAGAATATGAGGATAAGGATAGCCATTATAGTTTTACAGTTGAAAAAGACGGAAAATATTACATTTGTGCAAAGGATTATAAGTCTACCGCCACTGAATTTGTAAATGCACTAATACTTGGATGCGGTTATGGAAACCTTGGACACGATAAAAATGCAACTGTTGTTTACGACGATAGTGCCTGGGGAGCAAGCAAAAATAATATACTCACTTTATGGAAACTCTCTCATGTGGATTGCAATATTATTATTACAGCCGATTCGCTTAGTGAAATTCTCAAAGTCAGACCAAGCGAGTTATCTGAAAAAATGATTGAAGATATTTATACATATTGGGATGTTATCTGTTTGTAAAAAGCACGTTGAACGATACACCATTTGGAGAGTATTGTTCAACATATGAGCATGATTTAAGAGAGATTAGTAAATGACATTAGAAATATGTGTTTCATTTCATTTGGAAGGAGAGTTTACTATGTGCATGTATTGTGAAAGAAGAACAGATGTAAAATTTGGATGGAAACAACCGAAACTTCCATACCATAGTAATAATATAAGCGAAGATAGACTGAATGGAAATGTATTGGAAAATGATAAATGGGATGGTGTTATCCATGATTACCAGACCGCTACTCCCGAATTGATTTTAATTTGTCCTGGTTATTTTAATGGCGAAGGTGTTGGTACTATTTACATTCCTATTAAGTATTGTCCTGAATGTGGAAGAAAATTGGGAAAATAAAATCATATGAAGCGATGATTTCTTTAGTTGAATGATACACTATTTTGATAATATCGTTCAACAGACGGAATCCCATATACAGAATAGGGAGGTGCACATGATTATAGTATCACAGAACAAAGAGAGGGTGCTATGGTTCGGGAGAGCTTTCAATGCACTGGAGTATAACGAGGACATCAGCAAGAAAGGCAAGCAGGAAATCATCAGACACACAATCTGTATTTCGGACAGCTGTCTTGAAGAAATCGCAGAGTACGACAGCAAGGAAAGGTGTCTGGCAGTCCTAAAGGATTTCTGCGGAGCATACGAGGAGGAATGTTACACAAATGAATTTTTCGACCAGTCAGCACAGGCACAAAGACCAGCGACTTATCGAAAGAACATTGTGTATCAGTTTCCAAAAAAGTAAGAGGCTACTATGGCGAGAAAAACAGAGAGAGGAAATATGGAAAGATATTTAGTTAAAAGGCTATTTATCAGTATGCGAAGAAAAAAATAAAAAAGGAGGACATAAACATGTTAAATAATGTAATTGAAATGGGGTACATAGTAGAAAACCCGGAGTACAAAACAAGCCGGAAGGATCCAGAAAAAGAAGTGTCTTATGCAAAATATCGCATAGGTGTTGAGCGTGAGTATGGAGAGAAGGGAAAACGACCAGTAGACTTCCTTACATGTAAAGCGTTTGGTTCTGCAGCACGTTTTGCACATGAAAACTTTCAAAAAGGCGACCTGGTTGTTGTACAGGGAAGAATGGTATCAGAATCATATGGAAGCGAAAATGATAAGAAGTTTTTTGTCGGCATTCAGGTTGAAAAAAATTATATTGCAAGAAAAAAACAGAACCAGGATGGAAGAGCAAGGCAGCTTGACGCTTCGGAAGACCATGCTGGAGCATTCATTCCAGAGCCGCCAATGTTGGAAATAGAAGAACCGGAAATACCGGATGACCTGCCACCATTGCCTTAAAAGGAGGTACTTATATATGTGTGATTGTATTTCAAAAGATGAAATTTTATCACCAGATGATTATGGATTTTTATATGGACAATTAGAATGTAACAAGATTCCGGCGGATATTTATGACAAGATAATGGAAGGTGACGAATTTACGGAAGAAGAGGAAAGACGGATAAAGGACATTATTGAAAAAGAAAAGGCGAAAATTCAAGAAGAGAGGAAGAAAGGTATTAAGGAATGCTGGTGTGATAGTTGCGAGTATTGTGAGGGATATCTGCATAAAACAAGAAAGTCCTTTATATGTAATCATCCGGACTACGAATATATTAGAAAGTATTTTAAAGAACATAATATACGAAAGATGGAAGGTTTTATTGGATTTGGAGAAAAATTCTCTGATATTCCCAAAAATAAAACAACCCCAAGATGGTGTCCGGAAAATTGTGCTGAAAGGTTATTGAGAAAGAAGCAGCACATTGCCTTAAAAAAGGAGGAGTAAGATGATAAGTTTGGCAGAGTTGTATGCTAATCTTGCAATAATTGGATTGGTATTAGCTACAGCACTAACAACAACATTAATGATTTTATCATATGGCTTGCTGAAGAAATATAAAAATGTGGAAAAGCTGGTATCGAAATGCAAGAAAATAAAACCGAAGAAGAGGAAAGACGGATAAAGGACGTTATTGAAAAAGAAAAAGAGGAAATTCAAGGAAATAGAAAATGTTAGAAATTGAAGAATTAATTCTGAAAGAAACACCTTTTTTATCAATAAAAGATATTACTCAAGAAGAATGGGTGGCACTAGACTATGAATTAGAAGTATATGACAGAGCAGGCAAAGATTATGATTTGAAGAAGCTTCCAATGTTGCCATTTATTTTGCGGGAAATACATAATAACGAGACAACTTTTTTTAATATTCCGGGTTTTATTCGAGATGGTTTTCAATTTCGAAAACTTGTTGCGATATACAATCCAAGATTAAAACGCATATTAAAGAAAAGGGAGGACATGGAAATGAATAGAGTAGAGACAACGAAGTTTCTCGGAGAATTGCTCAAAAGTAGTCGGCTTAGTGGAATTGGGAAGTATTGGGCAAGCGAAGTGAGTATTGATGCATTCACATCTGCTGGAAAAGGCGGTCGAGTGGATTTTATGCAGTTTGAGCCACCAAATCAATGTTCGGTTGGAGCATTGGAAAAGGGAATATTCATATGCTATGAGGTTAAGAGTTGCAAAGAGGACGTATACAGCGGCAACGGTTTGAACTTTTATGGAGAAAAGAACTACATAGTGACAACCATGCAGTGTTACAGAGATATTTTACCAAATCTGAAAGATGGAACATTCACAGAGCATCTACGAAAAACAAATCCGGATTCATCCACAAACTTCGGAATAATGGTTGCAGTACCAATTATGATAGAACAGTATCAGGAATTTAAAAAACCTACACCAATATCAAAAGATATATCATGGAGATTGGAAGTAATACAACCGTGTACCTATGGAAGCAGAAAGAAATCGCTGACAGAAATGTTGTTTTATATGGTAAGGAGCGGACACTAAATATGGTAATGAATGTTCAAAAACTGGTGGTGCTGTTAATTGCACTATTTCTCACAATGCGATTGTTATATTTAGAAGTAAATAGTCATATTAAAAATGATGCAGAAAAGGATAGTATTTATGCCTTGATATATTGGCTTATGCATATAAATGTAATAATTCTTTATTATGGCAGTTATGTATTAGAATCCAACAGAGTTTTTTCTATGCCAGGAGACATTGGGTTTGTTATACTGTTTACTCTTCCAATGTTGCTAACACTTAAGGATTGTGTGAGAAGAAAAAAGTAGTAATACTTTTAAAATTTAAGTAAATATGAGTGGTGAAAAAATGGGTAATTTAAATGAACTAAATGATATATTGTTTGAACAATTAAATACACTTAGAAATACTGGTAAATCTGAGGAAGAACGGGAAAAGACCTTTGCAGAAAATAAAGCTATTGTAGATACTGCAGAATGCATTTTAAAAAATGCAAGGTTGCAATTGGATGTAATGAAGTTTGCAAGTGATTTTACCGATATTGGCAGTCAAAACAAGGGACTCATTCCAAAAGATGATATTCCATCAATATTTGGTATACAGCAAAAATCATAATATGCGGAGCAAGTGACATGGGATGCAATAAAAGTCCGTTTACGGAAGAACAAAAGAAGTTTATAAAAAAACACTATAAAGGCGTTTCCGTAGAACATTTAATAGATTTGCTTGAAGTAGAGTATGGAATCCGTTTTAAAAAACATCAAATTACACATTTTAAATTTGAAAACGGACTAAAAGCTTACGATCCACTATTTGGTGGGGAGGTAATCCAGTATATTTTAAAAATATACAAAGGTAAGAGCATGGAAACAATAACAGCAATGGTTAATGAAAAATTCTGCACAAAATATACCGTAAAGCAGATAAAAACTTTTTTACAAAAGCGGCATTTGAGGACGGGTTATCGCCAAAGAACATATCAGCATGGTGATGAGGTAATGAGAGATGGATATGTTTATATTAATATAAATGGAAATTTTGTAAAAAAAGACAGATATATTTTAAAAACCGCAGGAGTTGAAGTTTTACCTGGAAGTAAAATTAAACATTTGGATGGAGACCAATTGAATTGCGATTTGAAAAATCTAGCAATAATCTCTGGAAGTGAGAATTTATATTTGAATACAAACAATATGAATACATCAGATAGAGAGTTTAACCAATGCGCAATCACCCTGGCAAAGTTGAACAGCCAGGTAAAAGAAATGGGGAAGGATAAAAATGTATAAATCTAATAATTGGAAGAAAATGCATCATATTCCTATCAAATCAAAAACTATAAATGGCTATGAAATTAAAATCATAAAGCTAAATGAATATTGTTCACCCAGAAGCAAGAAGAAAAAGAAAAAGTTTCGCCTTAAGCATTGCTTTACACCAAATTATAAAGATATATTAGCGCTTATGGAAAGGAACAGAAATATGGCAAAAGAAAAGAAAAAAGAATTATTACCTGGTTATCACTGGGAATGCAAATATTGTGATGGAAGACTTGCAAAGCAGAGTCCATATGAAGAAAAGAAATTTATGGTATGTGCTTCCTGTGGAGCAGAATGGGAAGACTGCAAAATACCAGTTCCAGATGAAAGCATCTGGTAATGAAAAAATAACATTATTTTTTTCAAAATCGTACATATTGTAATTAGAACAGCAACAAGGAGCAGTGTAAATGAAAGTCAGTTATGAAATCATTGATAAACTTCATAAACTGAATAGAGTGGAATGGGACCTTTTCCTTTATATTGTAAAGGCTGAAGACCAGGCAACCGGAAAAGTAGAGGGTGTTTTCTACCTGGATGTGATGAGACATACAGGCATGTGTAAACAGTCTTTTTATAATGCGCTTCGTGGACTGCAGGAAAAGAATGTTATAACCTGTGAAAAGAATAGTGAAGTGGATTATGATATTGTTATTCCAGGAAATGCATTTCCAAATGAGCAGTCATTGACCAGAGGATATGTGAGTCTGAACAGGAAAGCTTTTCATAGCAAGTCTTTCCAGGCACTTAAGCCATATGAAAAGTACCTTCTCATGTATTTCTTGAAATGCACACATGAGGGCAGAGGAAGCATGAAAATAGGTTTTCACCGGTTTTACGAGAAATTCACGAAGCTGCTCCACATAAGCGAAAAGGTATTGCGTTCGTACTTGCATTCATTAAAGAAATTTTTCTCCATTGGATTAAAGGATGGAAAGTACTATATAACATATCTGCATTCAGCATTTAAGCAGCTTGCAGCGGGAGATGCTGCATGGAAATCAGAACGAAGCTGGTACCTCGAAGGTCTGATAAAAAAAGAGTGTCACCGGCAGCATATATCCTATGATGAAACTAGCATAAAGGATGTGGCATATCTCCCAGTACAGTATCAGTATTATGAAGAGAAAAAGTCATTGATGGAAAAGGTAAAGAGCTGCATCCAGCAGAGCATTTCCGGCATAAAATATTCGGAAAGAACTTTGGAAAATAAGTTCGTACATAAATTATTGAAAAAAGCGTTAGGAGTCCCTGAAAGCATGTAAAATCATGCGGACAGGGAAATGTTGTGGTGCAATAAAAAAGTCAATTCTGGGGCAATCTACGAGGTCACAGCGGCATTTAGAAACAAAATAATAGGAATAAATGAGTAGAGCAGGGCATACACTGAAAAAGAAGAGTGTATGCCCTGATTTTTGTGGTTATAGTAGTCTAAAAAGGCGGACATCTATAATAAAGTGGTCTAAAAAGCAAACCGTATTTTTAAAAGCAGAAAAACCGGTCTAAAAACAACGACATATGCCGGTATATATAGTCTAAAAATGTGGATGGTGGATAAATCCGGAAGGCCTTATTTTATGCGGAAAAAGAGGTTGTTTTGCCGCCGAGCATATTCTTTCCTATATATTTATTCCACCCGATGTGTATGCATACATATTATTTCTACCGGAATCCGTTCCGGATTGCCTTGAAACTAACGACCAGGCGTTGCCTGATTAATTGATTGCAGCAAGCTGCTTATGTTATGGTGGGACTTAACGTATAAACACCTGCAGATAAGGACAGTTCTCTAACGAGAACTCCCAGTCATGGAATATATGAAGTAAATGAAGCGGATAAAACGAAGTTTTTTTACATCAGAGCAATATTAAGGTCAAACGTACCGGAATCCGGTACAAACGAATAGGTGGATTAAAGAGGACTAGCAGTGATAATACGGATTATGGTATTATATAATCAGAATAAAAGGAAATTCTGGTGCAGCGAAAAAACTGCAGATAGAGTTTCTTTTTTTGTTGTCCAACTTTATAAGGAACTGCCGCTGGCAGCTCCTTGTGGAAAAAATAATATCGAAGGAGACGAGGCAAATGAAAGAATTGACAGAATTGACAGTTAAATTTCTACTTGATGAAGATATGTTAGAGGAGCTGGAAGAACTGCAGCGAGGATTTCATGAATGGAAAAATAAAGATGGAGAGTATCCGTTCAAGGATTTTTCGCTGGAAAAGACATTTAATGCCGTAATGATATCAGGCTCAAAAACTTATGTGAGAGAAAAAATTAATTATGCTAAATTTCAGATTGGACTTATTGACCGTGATACTTATATAAAGAAAGTGTCAGAAATCCTGACTCCGGAAGAAAAATCACCGGTGCCGCCGGCACAGATGGAAAAGGCTCACCGCCCCAGAAAGCCGGAACACAAAGGTCCAAAGTTATAATTTATGATAAGAAAGCTGCAGCATAGTTGTAATATATGATGCAAAAGCTATCTTTCTATATGAAAATATGCTATATTTTATTTAATTCAAATTAGTTGTGAGGTGGATAGAATGGTTTTAGATTATATGGACAAGGACAAACTTTCAACTAAAATTTATGTGGACTATAGCGATGAGAGCGTAAGAATAGAGAATTTCACGGATGATTTAATAGCAAAAGCATTTGGAAACAATGAGACTCCTACATTCTCTGATTATGAAAAATTTCTTGAAAGCCGCTGCTTCCCAAGAAATCGGGACCATGTAAAGTGGATACTGCGTGATTTGGGATTGGACAGTTATGACCCTTTAGCAATTGTCAAAAAGACTGCCGGCAGGATGGCAGAGGATGATATGTGGATTAAGTTTGTGGAGGAATAATTATGTATGTTTTTAATAATACAGATGGTTCGACAGGTTCCGGTTATTCATCAAAAGGAAATCAGCTAAAGTTTGGTATTGATAATAAATGGTATAAGGCAGATTTCCTGGGATATGAAGGAGCAGCGGAATATGCAGCATCTAAATTACTGGAACAGTCAAATATTATGGAATATGTGCCGTATCAGTTGGAAATGATTGCATATAATGGACATTCTTTTAATGGATGCGTTTCAAATAACTTCCTGCAGCCGGGACAAAGACTTATTACTGCAGAGAGGCTATATCAGGCGTACTATAATAAGTCGGTAAAAGAGGTATTGGAAAAGAGTTCATTACAGGATAGAATCCCCAAGTTTGTTGAAGATGTAAAGAATATTACCGGACTGGAAAATTTTGGAAAATATATAACGATTCTTCTGGAATTTGATGCATATATACTGAATGAAGACCGGCATTTTCATAATATTGCTGTAATTCAGAATGAGGATAAGAGTTTTTCGTATTGTCCTGTATTTGATAATGGAGCAGCGTTTCTTTCAGACACCAGAAATGATTATCCATTAGAAAAAAACACCTATGGTTTGATATCTGGAGTAAAGGCAAAACCTTTTTCCAACGATTTTGATAAACAGGTAGAATGCTGCCGTAAGCTGTATGGAACGCAGTTTAAAGTAAAGCAGTTTAATATGAAAGAAGCAACAGCTGAAATTAAAGAAATGTATGGAGATAAGGTTTACACAAGAATCTGTGAAGTTGAAGAACATCAGAAAATGATGTATCCGGAATTTGTTTCGAATGATATAAAGCCGGTGAGTTTTAATGATATGTTTTCAGAAGAAAAGAAAGAAACCATGAAAAATAAAATACATCAGAAGAAACCGAGAAGTCCCAAATTATAAAAGGATCCAATCTGCAGCATAGCAGAAAGGGTTCTTTTTTTGTGCCAGGAGCATGTACCGGAATCCGGTACAGCAGATAAAAAGAAAGCTATTAACCAGGTTCATGCGGATTTATTCCGTTTGACATATCACGACTGTCACATGAAAGCCAGGCAATTACTTCCCGGCTTGATGCCGGGAAGGGAAAGGAGAAAAATAAGTGAAAGAAATTAACAATATTGCAGATACGACTGGTCGGGCAACATACAAGATAATTCCGACAAAGATTGCACCGGATATGGAGCAGTTATATTTTGAAATGAAGGATAATGAGCATGTATTCCAGATAGGAATAAAAACAATACTGGAATGTATTCTTTTCGGAGTAAAAGAAAAACAGCTTCCAGAACTTCCACTTGCATGGTATACTGAAATCTGTAGCAGATATGATATACCATTGTCAGAGTTGATAGGAGAAGAGTAGATGAAAAATTTCGTACTGTACAGTTCTTCAGAGATACCGCATAAAATTTCAAAGGAAGAATTTGAAAAATATACAAAGAACCAATTTCCTTTTAAACAGAATTATGGCGGGAAAATTTGTTATTATGCGACCTGTCCGGAGTGTGAAAACCCAATACAAATTAGAGGGCTGTATACTAGTGAAAGAAAATATGGAGCACATACTGGGAAAAATATAATTGGTTTTAATCCATTTAATTATGAAAATTATATTTATTGTCCAAGAGCAGTAAAGGGAAAACATGTCAAAAAAGAAGAAAGAAAAGAGATAACCACTAAAAAGGACATTGCAGTTTACAATACAGTCAGGGATAATTTTGATTTAGCGGTTGCTTTTGCAAAAAAACACTTGGGTTATTATATTTCGGATAAAAAAGCAAAAGAATGCCTAAAAAATTACTATGCATCACAAGGTTGGTTATATCCTCATAGTACAGTAAATAATATTCCATTTATGCTTTTCTATTTACAATCTGCGATTAATCCATATGGATTATGGATTAGGAAAGGAAGCGAATTAGAAAAAGCAATTTTAAAAGTAAAGGATTTAAAACTGGAAGTTATTGTTGGAAATAAATATTATAATAAGCTATTACCAAATAGCAGTCGCTATATGTGGCTTACTATGATGCTCTGGCATCACCAGTTTAAAGAAGATGAAGATGGTCATCTTCATGAATCCATTAATATAGAGATTAGTAAGGATATGGGTAAAAAAGTGGATATGCAAGAATGGCAAACGCTTGTTGAAAAGCAGATTCCAATACCAGAGTTAGAATTTGTAAAGTTTATAAGCTCAAAAACATTATGTAGAAATAAAGCCTTACAGGATTATGCGCATACGTTGATGCCTCCTATTTAGAAATTTCTCTCCAATTTTGTCATTCTGCACAATCAGCTGCAGTGGATCACCAGCTCATCCAGCTACTCTGTTATGGAAAATGCTAAAAATGTCCAGATATCCGGACAATTATCTGAAAACTTATTGACAATACCTCTCAATGAGATATAATGAAGATGAGAAGAGAAATCATTTGGAAGGAGAGAGCCATATGAGTTTAACGGAGATACCAATTGAAGTAAGAAAACTTAGAGATGAGACAGGATTAAGCCAAAACCGGTTTGCTGCATACTTTGGAATACCGTGCCAAACGTATCAGCAGTGGGAAAGAAAGGAGAGAACCCCATCTCCGTATATTCCACAAATGATGGACTATATCATTAAACTGGAAAAGAAAGTAGGAGAACTGGAAGAAAAAGTAGCTTCTTTAGAGAAAGAAAAAGAAGCTGACCAGGAACCGGACGTACCGGAATCCGGTACAATCGAATAGGTGGACTAAAGAGGACTATCTATCGAAAGTGAAACATGTTATATTATAATTGACAAAAAAAGAAAAGCTGATGGGAGGAATCATTATGAAGAAAAGATTAGCGATGATTGTAACAATGTTGATGGTAACAGTAAGTATGGCAGCCTGCGGCGGGAAAAAAGATACTACCGCTGATAAGGAATCTGTTATAAATACAGAAGCTACCGAAGAGGTGGCGGAGACAGAAGAGCCGGCAACGGAAGAAGTGGAAGCAGCTACAGAAACAGAAGAGCCGGAAACAGAGGCAGTTGCAGAGCAGGAGACCACTGGAAAACTGGAGAGTAATACTTCCAGTGCAGAGAATACTGCAGCACAGCCTTCTGACAATAATACAAGCAAATCAAATAAGAGCAATAGCAATTCCGGTAACAAGGAAAGTGCAGGCAGTACTGCATCAACCGGAACAACTACCAGTAATTCCAGTGGAACAACTGGAAGCAGCAATAGCAACACCAATGCTTCTGCCAATAGTGCAGCTCCGGCACATGTCCATACCTGGGTGCTGCATGAAGGCAGCGGTCATTATGAGACACAGGTAGTGAAGGAAGCCTGGGACGAGCCGGTGTATGAAACTCAGGCAAGAAGTATATGCAATCAGTGTGGAGCAGATATTACAGATAATATAGATGAGCATTTTATGTATGCGATAAATAATGGACTAGATTGTGGTGGATGGCATATTGAGTATATTAAAACACAAACTGGTGTACAGCATCACGATGCAGAAACTAAGCAGGTTTATGTACAGGATGTAGCACCTTATGCACAGTGCAGCGGATGTGGAGAAATTGGACCGGTAGGTTCCGGCATATCCATTAATTAAAGAAATAGATTTTATATAAAGATGGTAAGAGAAGGATTCAAGGTGATTTTACTTTGAGTCCTTTTTTTATAGATACTTGTACCGGAATCCGGTACATACAGCTTAGTGGAAGGGAGGATAGGAGCAATAAAATACAAGATAACTTAGAACTGGTAGTTACATCGGTTCTTTTTTTATGCTTTCTTTTAGCAGATGAAAGGAGGAAAACAGAAAGTATGAAGAAATTTAGCGTAAAACAGAAATTAAAAGCGTTCATGGCTGCAGCATTGTGTTTCTGTATGGCAGCCAGTCCGCTGACTGCGTTTGCGGAGAGTTTACCGGAGCAGGAAGAATCCATTCTTTCTGATAACTTTGATGAACTGGTACGCAGGGCAGAAGAAGAGAATCAGAAGCATGCAGAAGAACAGGCAGCGTTAACCAGTGCCGATGAAGGGTTAATGGTTAAGACTTATAGTTCAGGGAACTATGATTTTAATGTAGATTTAACCGTTGGTAAGGTGATTAATTATAATGGATATCAGACACATCAGTACAGTCTTTCTGACGGAACAGTGGTTTACTGCCTGGAGCCTAGTAAGAACAATCCATCCAATGGACAGTATACAGCATCGGTTACCAGTGATGCTTTGCTTTCAGCGGTAGCTTATTATGGGTATGGTGGTCCTGGATATGAAAGTGATAAGGGTATGTATAACATGCTACAGGATAATGTACGTCCTTATGCATATGTTATTACCCATATGGCTTTATCCTGGGTATATGATGGCTGTAGTGATGATTCTGATGCCTTTAAGGGGAATGCGGATTCAGCAGAGGGAATTAAGAACATGGTAAATCTTATCAATTCTTATTCCTGGACAGTACCATCGGATTTTGCAGCCTTTACTTTTGGAACATCCGGACAGACCATGGGATTTGGATATTTCTATAATCCGGTTGGTTCCGTGAATTTAAAGAAAACATCCGCAAATCCGGCTATTTCAGACGGAAATAGCTGCTATTCATTAAAAGATGCAGTCTATGGTGTCTATGGTGATTCCGGATGTACAGACCAGAGAGCAACCCTTACTACAGATGAAAGCGGCAATAGCAATTCAGTGGATTTAAGTCCAGGAACTTACTGGGTAAAAGAGATTAGTGCACCAAAGGGATTTGCATTGGATGAAGAAGCACATCAGATAACAATTAGCGGAGGACAGAATACTACAGTGGAATTGCAGGATATGCCGCAGGCTGACCCAGTAGCTATTGTATTAGGAAAAATAGATAAGGATACAAATGCAAATAAACCACAGGGAAGTGCCTCTCTTGCAGGAGCAGAGTTTACCGTGAAATATTACAATGGTCTTTATGATACTGATCCAGCAGAACAGGGTCAGACAGCAGTTCGTAGTTGGGTACTAAGAACAAACAATATGGGTTATTGTAATTTAAATGATAATTATAAAGTGGCTGGAGATGCTTTCTATTATGTAGATGGTAACAATAATCCTGTTTTGCCAATAGGTACAATAACTATTCAAGAAACTAAAGCACCGGAAGGATATTTGATAGATAATACAGTGTTTGTAAGAAAAATAACAGAGAATGCAGATACTGGAAGATTGGATACCTATAACCAGCCAGTCATCAAAGAACAGGTTATCCGTGGTGGTGTGAAGATTCAGAAACGTGACTATGAGAACGGAGCAACCCCACAGGGAAATGGTAACTTTGCTAATGCTGAGATTAGCATTATCAATAATGGTGCCAATGCGGTATATGTAAATGGCAATACTTATGAGCCGGGACAGACTGTACTTACCATGGTTACTGATAGTACCGGACTTGCACAGACAGCAGCGGATGCACTGCCACATGGTGATTATATGTGGAAAGAGACTAAGGCTCCTGCAGGTTATCTGATTTCCGGTGTAACAGAGGGAACCTTTGCTATCCGGGAGAATGGGGTAATTGTAGACCTTTCCGCTGCAGATAAAGGTGTCAATGATAAGGTTATTCGTGGTGGAGTGAAGATTCAAAAACGTGACTACGAGACAGAAGATACTACACCAATGGGAAGTGCAACTCTTGCCGGAGCAGAGGTCAACATTGTTACAACCAATGATAATCCGGTTATCGTAAATGGTGTTACTTATACCAAAGGTCAGGTTGTTACAAAGCTGACAACGGATGAAAATGGATGTGCACAGACAACAGCAGATTTACTTCCAAGTGGAACATATTCTGCAGTTGAGATTAAAGCACCACAGGGATATCTTCTCGCTGGTGTTATCATCCAGAACTTTACCATCAGTAAGAATGGTGAAATTGTAGATTTATCTGCAAAAGATACGTCCTTTAAGGACAAGGTGAAACGTGGGGACTTTGAACTTCGCAAGATTGATTCAGAGACACAGGAGTCAATGGATGGGGTATCCTTTGACATTACAAATGTAACTACCGGTGAAAAACACAGATTCACAACTGACGAGAACGGCTATTATTCATCCAAGAATGACTGGAATCCACATTCCCAGAATACAAATGGTGGTGGAGCAGAGGATGGTCTTTGGTTCGGTCAGACAACTGGTGGAGCAATGGCAGCGGTAGATGACAGCTTGGGGGCATTACCATATGGTGTTTACCTAATTGATGAAGTGGAAGGTATTAATAATGCCGGAAAAGAAATGTTCCATGGCTATTTATATATCCGTAGAAACAATGTAACTATCAACATGGGTAACATTGAAAATTATGGAGATGCACCGGAGATTACCGTAAATACAAAGGTAAAAGACCCGGCAACTGACACCCAGTATTCCAAAGCACAGAAAGACCTTACCGTAGTAGATGAGGTATCTTTGGATGGTCTGATTCCAGGAAGAGAGTATACCATTGAAGGAACTCTTATGGATAAGGAAACCAGAAAACCTATTTTAACTGCAGATGATAAGGAAGTAACAGCAAAGACAACCTTTACTGCTACCAATGTTACACAGGTCATTGAAATGACTTATACACTGGATGCATCCGACCTTGCCGGAAAGTCTATTGTAGCCTTTGAAAAGGTATATTATCGTGGCAAGGAAGTAGCTGCTCATGAAAGCATTACAGATAAAGACCAGACCATTTACTTCCCGGAGATTAGCACCAGTCTTACCGATGATGTTACCGGCGGACATATGGCAGAAGCAGCAGAAAATATGAGCCTTACCGATACGGTAAATTATAAAGGCTTACGTCCTGGCAGAGAGTATGTCTTAAAGGGAATTTTAATGGATAAGGCAACTGGAAAAGAGCTTCTTATCAATGGTGAGAAGGTAACACAGGAGCTTCGGTTTACTCCGGATGATACAGATGGCAGCGTAGATATGACCTTTACCTTTGACGGTTCTGCACTTGCCGGAAAAGCAGTAGTAGCTTTTGAGAGCTGCTTATATGATGGCAAAGAGATTGCGGTACATCATGACATTGATTCTGAGGAACAGACAGTGTATATTCCTGAGATTGAAACAAAGTTAACGAATGATAAAACTGGTACTCATGAAGCACTGGCAGAGAAAGAAATGTCTCTTACTGATACCGTACCATACCACAACCTGATTCCTGGCAAAGAATATACCATGAAAGGTGTATTAATGGACAAGGCAACCGGAAAAGAGCTGCTTATCAATGGAGAGAAGGTAACAAAAGAAGTGACCTTTACACCGGAGAAAGCAGATGGAACAGTGGAACTTATCTTTACGTTTGATGGTTCTTCTCTTGCTGGAAAGTCAGTGGTAGCTTTTGAGGACTGTTATTATGATGGAAAGGAAATTGCAGTACATCACGATATCGATTCGAAAGACCAGACGGTTGATATTCCAAAAATTGTAACAGAGCTTGTAAATGATGCTACTGGTGAGCATGAGGCAGAAGCTGCAAAAGAAATGAGCCTTACAGATAAAGTATCTTATAACAATTTAAAAGCCGGGAAAGAGTATACCATGAAGGGCACTTTAATGGATAAGGAAACCGGAGAGCCGCTGCTTATTGACGGAAAAGAGGTGACCCAGGAAGTAACTTTTACACCGGATAAAGCAGATGGCAGCGTAGAAATGACCTTTACCTTTGATGGCTCCGCACTTGCAGGAAAAACAGTAGTAGCCTTTGAGGATTGCTTAAGAGATGGCAAAGAGGTGGCAGTACATCACGATATTAATTCAAAAGAACAGACTATTGATATTCCTGGTCTTAAAACAGAGTTGAAGGATGATGTTACCGGAAGCCATAATGCACTGGCAGAGAAAGAAATGTCATTGACAGATATTGCAACTTATACTGGATTGATTCCTGGCAAAGAATATACCATGAAAGGAACGCTGATGGATAAGACAACCGGAGAGCCATTGCTTATCAATGGTGAGAAGGTAACAAAGGAAGTAACCTTTACACCGGAGCAGCCGGATGGAAGTGTAGAGCTTACCTTTACTTTTGATGGTTCTGCACTTGCCGGAAAATCTGTGGTAGCCTTTGAGGACTGCTTCAGAGATGGAAAGGAGGTAGCGGTACATCACGACATTGATTCTAAGGAACAGACCGTTGATATTCCGGATATTTCAACGGAATTAAAGGATGATGTTACCGGCAGTCATGCTGCAGAAGCGTCAGGAGAAATGTCTCTTACAGATGTAGTTCCATATCACAATCTGATTCCTGGCAAAGAATATACCATGAAAGGTGTATTAATGGATAAGGAAACCGGTAAGGAGCTTGTCATTAATGGTAACACAGTAACACAGGAAGTAACCTTTACACCGGAGAAAGCGGATGGCAGCGTAGAACTTACCTTTAAGTTCGATGGTACTTCCCTTGGTGGAAAGACAGTGGTAGCTTTTGAAAGCTGCCTGTATGATGGCAAGGAAGTAGCAGTACACCATGATATTGATTCTAAGGAACAGAGTGTTGATATTACAAATCCACCTGTACCGGAAGCACCTAAGCCAAAGACTGGTGACAATTCACCGGTTCTTCCGCTTACCGTTGCTCTGGCAGCTTCCGCAGCCGCGATCGGCGTTGGTGCAAAAAAGGCATCACGCACTAAGGCAGCTAAGGAAAAGACAGAGGATAAATAAGTATTTGATTCAATAAAAACAGAATAATGCACCCAAAGGAAGTGGTTATGAAACAACACAGCTTCCAGAGGGTGCTTTTTTTATGCCTAAAAACAATGTACCGGATTTCGGTACACAGAGAATGAATGGAGGAATTTATATGTTTAATAAAAAGAAACGTGTACCTGCTTATGTATTTTTGACAGCATTTGTAGCTTTGATTGTTGCTGCAGCAATTGCATTTTTGTGTCCTATCCCGGACAAATTCCGTCAGCTGGTATTCTGGGGACTGGTAATGCTTGGAACTGTTTTAGGAGCACTTATTGCAGCACTTATCAGGAGAAAGGGGATGAGAAGATGAAGAACAAGTGTATGAAAGTATTAAAAGTAAAAATGAATAAAGGTGCGTTTTTAAAACTGGCATACTGCTTTCTGATGGCAGTTTTCATTATGCAGTTTTCCGGTGTATCTGTATTTGCAGCTGACTATTCCCAGGTTACGGCACCAATCGATAACTTGAAAGGTCTTGTATCTGCAATCGTTTCTTCTGTTGGTTATATTTACACCTTATGGGGTATTGGAGAATGGGCAATATCCTTTCAGGGTTCAGAAGGTGTTATGCAGGCACAGTCATTCAAAAGGATTGTGGGCGGTATTGTAGCCGTTATGGCACCGCAGATTTTAGCTGTTTTAATATAAGAAAGAGAAGGTAAAAGGTATGGATAGTTTTAGTGTATTCGATTTTACGATAACCCCCTTTTACTATTTAGGAATGTGTATCTGGAAGGTCATGCTGGCATTAATCGGCGTGACCGCCGGAGAAACACCACAGACATTTTCTGCCGGAACCTGGAATTATATTACCCAGTCTATCTATCCGTTGTTTCTTGCGATTGGAAGTTCACTCTTAAATGTATTCTTTTGCGTGGGATATCTTAGAAGCGTAAGTAATCTCAGGGATGGCATGACACTTGAAATGTTCATAGAACTGCTTATCAAGGTTGCTTTGGGAAACCTGGTCATCCAATCCATCATACCGATTATGGAACAGATATTTAATCTTGCGGGCGGCATATCACAGATGCTGGTTGTAGGAGTGGACAATCCGTTTACACAGAACGATTTGGACGGTGGAGCTATCTTTTTTTATGCTGTATTTGGAATTATCTTTTTTGCAGTATGCCTGGTGTGTTCGGTGACGATATTTCTTACGGTTTATGGAAGATATCTGCAATTATATATGCTTGTATTGTCAGCACCGGTAGCGTTATCTACCATACCCGGAGGTCCTGGTGTATCCCAGACTGCAGGAGCCTGGTTTAAGACGCTGCTTGCAAAGACATTTTCCATTGTAGTCATTGCACTGGCACTTATTATTGCATCCAAAATGTGTGCTGCGATTGATTATGGACAGCTGGCAGGAATAGAATCAGTGGATGGTTTCCTGCAGGCAGTCCAGAACATATTTAATATGTTGTTGCTGACGGCAGCGGTAAAAGGTGTGGATGAATATATGAGAAGAACATTTGCCTTGTAGTAAAAGAAAATGTACCGGAATCCGGTACAAAATATAAATGGAAAGGAGTAACAATGCCATCATTTAATATAAATCAGCTTTTTGCAAGAAAGAAAAGCTGCACAGAACCAGTATATAAGATACCAAGTAATACCAGGGAATGGCTTGGTATAGATACGGTACAGAAAAATGGTATCTTTAAAATTGAACCAATGAAAGGTGTAGCAATGTATGACCGTTGTTACATATTTGAAGATGTTAATTATATTAACAAAGACATAGATAAAAAGAAAAGCACACTTCTTGAACTGATAAAGTTATTCAAATGCATGGATAGTCAGTTCAAAATAACGATTGCTAGTGAACAGCATGATATGAAATCTTTCTTCCGGGAAGTCTTTTCTCCCATGAATGGAGAAGAATATCCACTTCTTGAGGATGGAATTGGTACATGGATTAACCAGAAGATAGAGGAAGGAACAAGAGATATTCGGAAACTTCTTCTTCTCACGGTTACACACCGGGCAAAGTCTTTTGAAGAGGCAGAGACCTTCTTTGGAACACTCGATACAACATTAACTTCTATATTTTATGGACTTAAAAGCCAGATTTACCGTATGAGTGCAGTGGAGAGATTAAAGGTCATCCAGCGAATGGCTCGTGCTGGAGAAAGTGGAATTCCGGTTTCAAACCAGATGATAGAAAAAGATACAGATGACTGGAAGAATCAGATTGTACCGGCTTTTATTGATGCGACAGATGATTATATGAAAATCAATGACAGGTACGCCTGTGTTCTTTTTGCACATGACTATGACCAGTCACTGAATGAGGAGAAAGTGTTGCATGCACTTACGGATGTTACATTCCCGGTATATATAACACTTGATATGGAACCAATCCGAAAGAGGCTGCTCAAAGACAGGCTGCTTGCAGCACATACCAACAATGAAAAGAACATGTCATCGGAACGTGAGAGCCTCAATAATAAGGGACAGTATACTGCAGACAATTCATACACTTTAAAGAAGAAAAAGGAAGAATTGGAGAACCTGATGGATCAGGTAGATGGAAATGATGAAGAGGCTTTGTTTTTGGGACTGCTTGTGATGGTATCTGCAGATTCGCCGGAAGTATTGGAACAGAGAGCAGACACATTGATGCAGATTGCAACATCCAATGGTTATACACTGGATCCATATTATCACAGACAGATTCGGGCATTTAATACAGTGCTGCCGATTGGTGGAAGACAGGTAAACCAGATGCGACCAATTATTACATCCTCTGCAGTAGCGTTCCAGCCATTTTATGCAAAGGATATGCAGTCGGGAAAATATATATACGGTTTAAATAAGACTACAAAGCAGCTTCTCCGGGGAGACAGGAAAGACCTTCCTGCACCGCATGGCATTATGGTAGGTCATACCGGCTCCGGTAAATCCATGCTTATTAAAATTACAGAAATATCACAGACATTACTATTAACAAATGATGATGTGATTGCAATTGACCCGAACAATGAGCAGAAAGATTATATTGAATCACTGCATGGACAGTTCTTTGACTTTACTCCACAGTGTCAGGTATTCTTAAATCCATTTGAAGTACCAGAGTATGTAGCAGCTGGAAATGATGTAGATAAAAACATGTTCATCGCAAAGAAAACTGAATATGCAATTTCTTTTTGTACTGCTATTATGACCAATATTGTGGTGACACAGGTTCATATGAATTATATATCAAGGGCAGTCAGAAAGATGTATGAGGACTATTTTAATCTGCATACATCCTGGTCAAAACATAAGAACCAGCCAACCCTTTGTAAATTAAGAGAACTGTTGAAGCAAGAAGTAGAAAAAAGTGAGTACCGGGAAGACCGGAGAATCCTGCTTGATATTGTAGATTCCATGGAGAATTTTACAGATGGACCATATGACATGTTTGCACATCCTTCCAATCTTGATATTGATAACCGGCTGATTGGATTTGGACTTAAAAATCTGCCGGACTCTGTCTGGGAACCGGCAATGCTTACTATTATGCACTTTCTTTCCATGCGGATTACTTACAATCAGCAGACGATGGTAGCTTTACGGCTTATTGTGGATGAAGCACAGTATCTGTGCGCAAGACCTTCTACTGCAGAACAGCTTCTTCATGCAGTAGAAACATACCGTAAAGCCGGAGCAGTTGTCACACTGGCAGTACAGAATCTTACAAGGGTATTGGAGCATGAAGATTTAAGAGATATGTTCTCTAACTGTCCTTACAAATGCTTCCTGGATTTGGGCGGCATCGATGCGGCAAACCTTGCATCTATTCAGGAACTTTCTGCAAGAGAATATGCCGAGCTTGAAAATCCGAAGCCAGGGCATGGAGTTATGTGCTGGGGTGGTCAGATATTTTTATTTGATACTCGTATGAAGCGTGACAATCCATTATACCCGCTTTTGAATACCAACTTCCATGAGAAAGCCGCACAGGCTGCAGAAAATAAAGGGGAAGATGTGAAGGTACACAGCCACGGATAAAGAAGGTGTGTTATGGAGATACGAACATTAGAATCTGTTGGAATACAGACGGTAGAGAGTGGAATCAAGACAGCAAAGCAGAAGATAAAAACAGTAGAAGAAAATGCAGAAGAGGCACTCTTGAACAGCACCATAGGAGAGGAAGAAAACGATGATTCAGTTGCTGGAAAAAGGAAAAGCGGAAGAAGTGGAAGCAATAGCTGGACAGATACCATTTATCGTGGCAGGAACATGAGAAAATTCTCGGAAAAAAGAAAGGAACAGATAAAAAGAGAAGCCGACCGGAAAGTAGAAACAAAGATGATTCTTGCCAGAAAAGGAAGTGAGAGTGCAGCTGCTAAAGGTGGCATGATGGCTGCGGGTGCAAAAACTGGTTCCATGCAGGCTGCAGGAACAGGAGTAAAAGCCGGTTCAGGAAGTTCGCTATCCGGAGCAATGGGTGGTGCAGCAAAAAGTACTGCAAAGGGTGCTGCATCCGGAGCAGCAAAGGCAGGAGGAACCGCCGCTGCAGGAGCTGCTACCGGTGGAATAATAATCGGTGTTGCTGCAGTAAAAAAGGGCATTGAAATGAAACGCCGTGAGGCACGAAGAATAAAAGCAAATCTTGAAACATCAACAGATATGAAGCAGAATAAACGTACAGAAGTAACCGGGAAGAGAAAAGGAAAGAAGAAAAAAGATTCAGATAACAGCTTTGGTTCTGCAGAAGTCAAGAGCGGTCTTTCCATTTTCTTTCTGGTCAAATTATGTGCTACGTTTATGATTATTGCGGGTGGATTTGCAGCGGTGGCAGCATCCTGTAAACCGAAACAGGAAGAAGATAAAAGCCTGCAGATTGTGACAGTTGCAGAGCAGGAACTGGAAAGTTCTGACCTCAATATAGGTGGTGACAAATACAAAAAATGGTATGGCATGGACGATAACTGGTGTGCTATGTTCGTTTCCTGGTGCGCTGACCAATGTGGTTATATAAAGGATGGCACCATGCCAAGGACTGCCAGTGTTGCCAACATGGCACAGTGGTATATGAAAGCTGACCTTTATCAGAAAAAAGAAAGTGGGTATGAACCCAAAGCCGGTGATATTATATTTTTTGGAAATGGGAAAAGTCATACCGGAATTGTGGTAGACTATGACAAAGAGAATCAGATAGTAATAACCATTGAGGGAAACACTGGAACGTCTTTTGCAAAACCATACCATAAAGGAAGCCAGGTAAAGAAATGTAAGTATCCACTGAATTATAAATATACGGTTGGATATGGTACACCGGAATATCCGGCAGAGGAAGAATCAACAGAGACTGCGGAAGGAGAAGCAGATGCAGCCGGAGATTCTACCTGACAAGTGTGTGCATAGTAAAGTGGACTAGATAGTATTTTTACAGTGTGCTATAGTAGAATCAGAAAGAAAAGGAAATCCAAAACAGCAGATGAGAGGAGCTGAAAGGGATTTCCTTTTTGCGTGTCTGCATGTACCGGAATCCGGTACGGGAAGGAGAAAACAAAATGAGATTGAGAAGAATAAAATTTTGGCTGTCAGTATTTGAAATGAAGTTAATTAATCTTCCATCTATTTGTTTCAGAAAGAAAAAATGGATTCATTATGTGAAAAAATTGAAACAATTGATTGAAGAACAAAATGCCAGAGGAGAACCGGAAAATAGAACCATTAAGATGTTACAGGAGCAGATGGAAGAGTGGATTTATTCAGAAAGACACCTTCCAAAGAAGGAGAGGTTCTTTCTAAATAAATTATTTTTATTGCTGGAGTGAATCACTATGTTTGTCACTTTTAATTAAAATATCCGGTTTCTTTTCTAATGATATTCCGGGATGATTTAATTCAAAAATATATCGTTCTAGTAAGGAAATGGTATGGCATATTTTTTCATAATTTCTTAAGGTTGAAACAAGAATATATAAGTAGAACAGCAGTATAAAAATCAAGACAATATTTGTACTGTTTGAATCAATGATTGATTTTATGTCCAAATTTTGAAAGGACAGATTATTAATACTACAGCTAGTTAAATTGTTTGCAACAAGAAGAAAAACAGGTATTAAGGAGTAACTTTGTAAGACCGAAAGCCGGTGTTTTAAAGTTTCCTTTATGTTTTTGTAATCTATTAAATAATAATTATATGTGTTTAAAGGATTGGCGTTTTTAAATTTGATTAAGCTTAGAAAAAGATGAGTTTTCAGAGTACAAGTCGTGTGATATGCATATCGACCAACAATAATCCAATAACACACGAGGAGAAAAATGGATGAAGAGAGTGGAAGCTGCTGGTATATTTTATATATATTAATGGAACTGATATCATTAAGTACAGAACAGAAGATAGAAATTAGTATTTTAGCAAGTATCAGATACTTAAAAAAGTTTCTTATAAAGTACATTAAAAAAGTTTTGTTATTTTCCGATAGCTGATTTTGCGGCTCCTGTTCATAGAAATTTAAAAGAATGGAAAGAGCAACCCAAAAAACAATCGGGAAAAGTAAGTTTGTATTGAATGGTGAATTAAAAATTGCTTGCATAAGAATATTCCTTTCTGTGTGACTTAGATATGGTTAATATAGCATATTTGATAAGAAAAATATAGCGAGGTGTAAATGAAAATGGAAGAAATGATGTTGCTAAGTAGAAATCAGATGTTTTCTATTTTACGAATAGGCAGAATACTGAGCAGTTCGGATTCATACAGATATCTAATGGATGAACTGATACAGGTAGTTAGGGAAAAGGATGGCAATAAAAACTGTATGAAAGCAATAATAGATAAAGGGGGGGAAATGTATTGCCATGAACCAGGAGTGGAAGGATTTAAATATGAAGCGCATATGAGAATGTCAGAGATGTTAAAAAGTTTCAATAAAAAGTACTACCAGACAGAAGTACTTTTTTCCTTTGTTAAAATGGATGAGGCATTTTTTATTCAGGAATTTAGAATCAATCGATGGATTCGCTCATTAAAAAGAGAGATGGAAGCAGATATAGAAGAGCCAATGGATACACTGATACAGTTAAAAAAAGTTTTGAGAATAAAACTGCTAAAGGAGAAAGACACTAGCAGAGAAAAATCAAAGAGAAATCATTGGTATCATGCACTTTATGATATGGTGAGTTGCATTTGCACAGATGAATTTATTGTACCGGAATCCGGTACGGAAAGGAGAAAATAGGATGAATATACCAATCAATCAGGATATAGAAACAGCATATCGTAATGAGTTTGTAAAAGGTTTTTCACTGTATGAATTTGGATTTGCTTTTGGGGGGATTGTTGCAATTGCATTTGTAACATTTATAGCATGGTGGAAGTTTGGAATCTCACCGGCTGTTGGTGTCTATATGGGATTCCCGTTTGCAATTCCTTTCTTTTTCTGTGGATTTTATAAACCATATGGGATGTTATTGCCGGAATATCTGAAGCAGCGTAGGTATGAAAATAAAACTTGTACCTTGACTTATGAAACAGATGATTTATCAGATGATGGCAACATTTTTTCTATGAAAAGCAATGGAAGTCTGACAAGCTGCATGGTTCCGGTAAAGAAGAAAAAAATAGAGGTGACACAAAAAAATGATGAGAAAATATTATGAAGAGAAAGAAAAGGGCGGAGCAATGAAATATATTGTTCCGTTTTTGTGTGCAATAGTATTGATAGCTGTATTTGCCGGTATATTTTACATCAGGGGCAAACAGGATAAAAAGAAAGCAGAAGATACTAAGACAGTCGTGGAGACAGAAAGTGAAACAGAAAATCTTACCGGTAAGCTGCAGGATGCACTGACGACCGAGCAGGAAGCATTGGTTTCTATAGATAATCTGAATGAATATGTTTCTGTTCTTGATTCGGAAAAGCAGCATCAGTTATTAGAGAGCCTTACCAATTTTGCAAAGCAGGAAGGTATTACAACAGAGAACGGAACAATCTTTTATACAATGATTTCAGAAAGTGACCCGGAAAGTATTTCGTATTTTGTCAGTCTTGGTGGCGAGCCGGAAGTGATATGTCAGCTTTCCTATCATACGAGGGAAAAGATAGTGACAGCCTCTAGGTCCACTTACACAAGAGAAGAAATTGAAAGCGAAGTGTGGCAGAATAACGGACCGGATGAAAGGGATGTTCCTGCAGATGTGGATGCAGCTTTTGAGCAGGAACAGGATGTACCGGATTCCGGTACAGGTGAGGATGGAACAGCAGAGCAGAACATACCAGACCAGACAGTAACACCGGAGGATGGAGTGCAGGAAGGAGTAACACCATGACATTAAATGAAAAAGTGCATTATGAATATGAAAGATTTTATCTCGATATGATGCGCACGTCTAAAGAAAATATTTTTGCTCATAGTGATGAAATCGAAGCAAAAAAAATGTTGAAGAAAGCAATCCTTAATAAGATAAAAAACATGAACGAGGATGAAGTGGAAAGCCTTCTGGTGGAAGACAATCTTTTGGAATCAGCATATCATTTTCTGAAAGAAGCAAGATGGGATAATGAAGCTGAATCATTTCATCAGATTGTGAGTCAGTGGCTGGCTGCATTGCTCAAAACGGACGAGGTATAATATCTTATTTTTTTATATACTGGGGTTTCAGGGGGTAGCCCCTGACAAGATGCACGCCTACTTTCTAAGAAAGTAGGACAAAGTGCGTATCTTGCAAATATATAGCGTTCAAAAAATACTGATTTGACCATAAAAAGAGGTGATTTGAAACACCTGAAACACCTGAATATATGGAAAATGCGGAACATATGAAGCAGATTTGAAACAAAAAAACGTATTTTTGAAACAAAAACACAACTGAAACAGCAACATTGTGAACCAGACGATACAGGTGGAAACAAATTTGAGACAAAAATATGACAATTGGAACAAAAGATACTTTACTACAATGTAACAACTGACACATTGCTGAAACAACTGAAATATTTCGGTAACAGCACGCCGGAGAGCGGAAAAATGAAAAGCATGTAAAGCGGTTCAATGGAAGAATCAGATATGGACAACGTACCGGAATCCGGTACGCAAGGAGGGAGAGGATTTATGACCGAACGTAAATACTTAAGCGGCAGAGGTGGGAAAAAACTTCTGGATATGGAAAAAATCTATAAACAGATTGACAGCGGTAGAAGTATTGATGAGGTTGCAAAAGAATGGGGTGTCAGCCGTACAACACTGTACCGGCGGCATAGGGAATATCAGACAGAAGTTGCAGCACTGAAACACAAAAGTGACATTGACCTTGACCTTCCACCATTGCCACAGTAGGAGAAAAGAACGTACCGGATTCCGGTACATTTTTTATACATTAAAGCAAGAAGGAGGCAAGAATTTCTATGGAAGAAAAGATTCAGAAATGGGAGGAAGAGATTGAAAAAATAACCCAGCGTCAGAAAGAAATGAATGCTAAGTACACGGAACAAATTCGGGAGCTGCGGAAAAAGATTGAAAATGCAAAGCAGCAGTTATTGGTTCAGAATAATGAAATGATAGCAGATGCAGTTCGGACAATCTATGGAGAAGTGACAGAGGAAAACATCGAGAGTTTCAAAGCAACTATGCAGTCATTGCTGGAGCAGAAAACTGGAAGTACACCAGCGGAAGAAGTGAAGCCGGAGCAGCAGACAGCAGGTAATTATTTCCAGAGGTAACCGCCTATGAAACAGAACCAGAAACAAATGAAAAGGGACAGGGATTTTAATCTCCGGTTGTCAGAACCTGAATACATTTATTTAAAAAAATGTGCAGAGGGAGCAGAGTTTCGGTTTAAAAATGGGAGGGTAAATTTTTCCGGTTACGTACGTTCCATGCTTTTAGAAAAATCCGGATACAAAAATACAACGTACCTGCGGCAGCTTCGTGATGTTGCATACGAACTTCGCAAAATTGGAACCAATGTCAATCAGATAGCGAAGAAAATCAACCAGGGATATATTGGTTCCTCAGATGACCTGGCAGAGCTGAAAGCATATATGACAAGAATAGAGAGAGCTTTTGATGACCTGAAAAATAATGTACCGGAATCCGGTACAAAACAGAATCCGGAAGGTGATGCTTAATGGCTACCACAATCTTAATGCATATGAAAGAAAGTCCGGGCATCCCACATGCACATCTTAGAAATGCAATCGATTATATCCTGGATGTGAAACATGATGGAGCTAAAACAGATTATGGAACATTTGTTGGTGGAAACAGTGGAACAGACCACCGGGAAATCCTAAATAATTTTTTGGATACAAAAGATTTGTTTGGTAAAAGGGATGGAAGACAGGGGTATCACTTTGTTGTATCCTTTGCGCCGGGAGAGACAGACAAGGACACTGCTTTTTCTGTTGTAAAAGCTTTTTGTGAGGAATATTTAGGCGATGCATATGATTATGTTTTTGCACTGCATACAGACAAAGGACATCTGCATGGGCATATTATATTTAATTCTGTAAACCGGCTGGATGGATACAAGTATCATTATAAAAAAGGTGACTGGGAAAGATATATTCAGCCGGTGACTGACCGGGTATGTATGGAGTATGGACTTAAGCCTTTGACTTTTGAAGAGAAGAGAGTCGGATTAAGTTATGCAGAATGGCAGAAAAAAAATAAAGGCGTGGTGAATAAGCAGGACATATTAAAAGCTGATATTGACTATGCTATTCAACAATCGGAAACAATGGAGCAATACATATCAACAATGAAACAGATGGGGTATGAAATGAAGCAGCATTATTCCTACAAGGAGAAGCGGAGCTTTATCACTTATTCCATGAATGAAGGAGATGGAAAAGTTTTTCGGAGACGAGACCGGAGACTTGGCAGCGGCTACCGATTTGATGAAATAGTACAGCGGGTTAAAACGAAGGATGGTATTCGAACATACGAGGACATATTGGAGCAGTTAAACCGGAAAGCAGAGCCTTATCTTCGTTCTACGATGTTAAAAGGAAGCAGAACCTTTTACCGCTTATATCAGGCTGTAAATTATTACCGCCTGCCTAACCCGTTTGTGGTCCCATCTGCACAGGTGCGAAAGGACATGGTGCGCCTGGATAAATTATTAGAAGACTGCCGGTATTTAAAAGAACATCAGCTTCCTGATGCGGCAGCATTGAAACAAAAGCGGCAGTTTCTGCAGGAGAAGATGGAAGAATTAAAGTCAGAGCGGAAAACGTATTATCGAATCAAAGATATGATGCGACCAGAGGATGGAGAGTTGCTGGAAGAATATCGTGCACTTGCCAGGCAGTTAATGTCAGTAGAACAGACACATAGTGATAGATTTGAAGAGATAGAAGACCGAATGGAAGAAATAAAAAGTATACTTCCACATGATTATCTGGAAGCAGAAGACAGAGTGGCTGCAATTAATCAGGAACTTAAAAGGATAAAGAAAGAGAATGGAGTGATAGACCATTTACTTGGAACTGAAACTGCAGAGCTTCGACCAGATATTATTCTGAAAAAATAGTAAGTACCGGAATCCGGTACAAAAAAAGGTGGTGGTGATAAGATATGTGTGTGAGTGTCTCAACTTTAAAAGAAGACCTTGTGAAATATAATTATCTTTATGACAGTGCAGACAGTGTTATAGAGTATCTGAATGGTCATATAAGGGAAGGAAATATCAGCAGTGGACAGGCAGAATATATTTATGAGTGGTCATCCTATATACTTGGCTTTCGCCGGGAACCAATAACATTTTCCGCAGAAGGAAAAATGATAAAGATACAGATGGATGAGAAAGAAATCTCTCTTAAGGAAAATAAAAACAGTCTGTTGAGAAACAAGAAATTGAAAGCACCAAAATTGTAATGAACACAAAATAGCTTCGTACCGGATTCCGGTACGTTTTTTATTCGGAAAGGAGAAAACATGAATCATTTAATTGAAGTAGAGGTAAAAAATGAAGGAAAAGAGAATGCGAGATTAAAAGCATACTTTGAGGCAGTTAAAGAAACTGTCAGAAAAAATAAGAAGGAGGAAAAATAAATGTATTCATTTGAAGAATTTATTGAAGAGATAAGAAATAATATTCTGGATTATCTTCCAGAAGAATATGAAGATGCAGATGTAGATATCCGGGAAGTTTATAAAAATAACAATGTAGCTCTTACAGGTCTGATGGTTCATCCTGAGAATGGAAATAATATTTCGCCAACGATTTACCTGGACGATTATTATAAAAAATATCAGAACGGAACTAATATGAATGGTGTACTGGAAGATATGGCAGATATAATTGTTTCCAATACGCCAAATGTTAATATTGATACGGAATTATTTACCAACTGGGAAAATATAAAAGAAAGAATATATCCACGGTTAAGTGCTATAAAAGGCAATGAAGAGTATTTGAAAAATAAAGTTTATACTCCGGTAGATGATCTGGCAGTAACTTATTATATTCTGGTGGATGAAAGTCCGGTAAATATTGCATCTGTTACGGTGACAAATAATTTATTTGAAAATTACAACATATCAAAAGAGGAGATGCATGAAAAAGCTTTTGATAATATGCACATAAGCTATCCGGCAAAAGTAGAAAGTATTGTGGAACAGCTGGCGAACGTATTACCGCCGGAAGAAATAGAAACAATGAGAGACGGAATTCCACTTTATGTTGTCAGCAATGAAAAAGGCATGAATGGAGCAGTTGAAATATTAGATCCACATACTATGGATTTGATAAAAGAAACTCTTGGAAATCAGGAATATCTTGCAATTCCATCCTCTGTCCACGAATTCCTTATCATGCCAATGGATGAGTCAGGTTCTTTTAGAGAAATGGCAGCAATGATACAGGAAGTTAATCAGACGGCAGTATCTAAAGAAGAGATACTTTCTGATCACCCATATAAAATCGATCCAGAGAGACATTTATTTATCAGCGCAGATAGGGATATAACGGTTGAGAAGCAAATGGAAAATAAAAATATTGAACAGAAACAGATGGATATAATGATGCAGCCAAATGTTCACAAGAGAAAAATAGAACAGAGAGGACCAAGATTGTAGGAACTGCAAGTCAGTTCTTTTATGGCGTACCGGATTTCGGTACGCCTTTTTGCGTGAGGTGACAGAATGGTTTATGAAATTATGAAGTGTGGGAAAAGAATCCGGATTTCAAAAAACAGATATATTTACCTGAGACGGAAAAAGAAAGACATTGAACATCTGGAATTTATTGGTGGAATCCGTTTGAAGGATTTAAAGAAGGAACCAGATGAAAATATAAAAGCAGATGACCGCTTAAATGCTGGCTGGGCAGAATATCCATTGCTGAATGAAGAAAGCTGCTCCGGCAGAATCTGTGGTTATATTACAGTAAAAACAGCGGAAGGAAAGGAAGCAGGCTATATTGCCATCTATGCGAAGCATAAGCTGCCACTTGCCTTGTTTATAGCGTTATATGGAATATATTTTGCTGTGCCACTTACTGTGTTAGCGGTAGTATCTTTGACATATCTTATTGTGTCGAATCGTCCAAGAGATATGCCCGAAGAAAAAGCAAGTGAGATACCGGTAGCAGAAGATGTGACAGAATATGATGATAGCCCGGTACCAATTGAAACAGATACTGCAGCGGATGAGGTAAATGCAGAAGGAAATGTGTCCTTTAATGCATACTCCGGTGATTACAATGTTGCAGAAGGAGACAGCATCCCACTTAATAATATATCCACAAATGATGTGTATCTTCGCTATTTGCTTGATACATCTTCCGGTCAGGAGATATATACATCAGATTTAATTGCCCCAGGAACCCAGATAGATTTTATACCTTCCAATTACCTACAGCGGGGCAGGACGGATGTAAAAATGCATGTGGAATGTTATGCATTAGATAAAGTAACAAAGTATCCAGGAAGCTGCACGTTTGATATTAGTATTGTATATAAGTAAAAGGAGGAAACAGAAAATGAAGAAAAAAATATTGAGTGGTTTTTTGACACTTGTTGCCATGATGACAATATCAACTGGAAGTGTATTTGCACAGGACCTGATAAAATCCACTCCTTCCAGAGCTGACGATGTAACTGCAGGTGAAGATGTGACACAGGGCAAAAAGACGGAATATGCAGAACCGGAAAGTATATCTGATACGACATATGAATCAGATAAGGTTGTTTACATTTATGCTACAGAGACCAGCAACGTGGTTATCAGTCTTCCAAAAACACTTATCATGGGAGAAACGACTACACCGGGTATTTATTCCGGAGAATGTGCAGTAGGCATCAGTGGTGATATTGCAGGAAGCCAGAATGTAGTCGTTACACCAGAAGTGACAGACAGCATTGCAGAAACCGGAGGTAAACAGTCCAACTTAATCACAACGGTTACAATTAATGATGGAGACAGCCTCACAGTTACTGCAAATGAACTTTTAGAAGGTCCTGTAAATGCAACAACAAGAATTGTTACATCAGGTGTAACCTCTGGAACATGGAAAGGAGCACTGACCTTTCATGTGTCTGTAACAAATAATTAGTAGTAAATGGAACGTACCGGAATCCGGTACGTTCCGCTTTTGGAGAAAGGAGACCGTTTTGAAAGTAAAAAGATTTACAGCCTTACTCTTAATCTTAATCTTGTGCATTGGCATGATATCTGCCTCAGCAGAAGAAGTATATCCGGACATGATGCAGAATGGTGAAGTTGAAGTGGAAGTAGAAAATAAGGTGGAGAACGAAACGGAAACAGAGCAGGATGCAGTAACAGAAGAGGAAACAGAAACTGAATCTGAACATGAAACTATGATTGTGGAAACAGACACAGAACGTGAACAGGAAAAAACGGAACAACTACAGCAGATAAATATGCTGGATAGTGTATTGGTGAAAAAGACGTACCTTGCGGGTGACCTTAAGATATGTCTTGGATATCCGGATAACAGATATTTTACCGGAACAGCAAGCGGAGAGGGAGGTGTTCACTGGAAGACTGCCAGTCCTACAGAAAATCTTAATTCACCGAGTAACTGGTGGTGGCTTATGGATGGGTGGTATGATACTTATGGCTCTGCATGTTACTTTAATGCCAATGGTTCGCCGAATAATGGTCCTACATCTTCCGGTCTTGTCATTGCCAAATATAATACTTCCTACACCAATGTATTCTTTAACTGTGCACAGTATAAAGAACTGAACCCGGACTTGGCAGGCATGACAGATGCAGAAGCCTGGGCACACTGGCTCCAGTACGGAATGGCAGAAGGCAGGCGGACATCTTATATCTTTCACCCGGCACAATACAAGACGCTGTATGGTGACTTATCTGCTGCGTTTGGTAATAATTATCCAACTTACTATCAGCATTATGCACAGACAGGAAGAGCAGAGAATCGTTGGGGAAACTATGCTACCATGTATTTTAATGCAAATGGTGGAAGCTGCAGCACTGCAAGTATGCTGACATCTTATGGTATGCCGGTTGGAACAACACCAACAGTGCATAATACTGCTTCACTTCCAACTCCGACCAGGGATGGATATATATTTGAAGGATGGTATACTGGCAATAACGAAGCTATTACAGCTGGAATGAATTGCTACTGGATAAATGATTTGACAGTATATGCTCACTGGAAGGAAATTGGGAAAGCAACGGTAACAGTAAACCATTACAAGCAGAATGTATCCGGCAATGGTTATACACTTGCAGCAACAGAAAGTGTATCCGGTTCAATTGGAAGCAGTACAACACCAGCGGTAAAAAAGTATACCGGATTCACTGCACCAAAGACTCAGACCGTTACAATCCAAAAAGGTGGCACATCTGTTAATTATTACTATAGCCGGAACAAATATTCGGTAACGGTAAATACGGATAATGGAATAGCTGCTGCATCCGGAGCCGGCACATATTATTATGGTGCTGCTGTTTCAGTTGCAATTACACCAAAGGCAGGATACAAAATCAATAGTGTTACAGCATCTTCAGGCATCAGCAATCCATATAATTTTACAATGCCCGCCGGAAATGTTACGATTACGGCAACAAGTACAATGTCTGATGTGACAGTTACGGTGCCATTATGCTTGATTGCCGGTGAAAGCGATACATCTTTTGTTATTACATCAGATAATACTGGTGGAATAGTTACCATAGAGGTGCCGGAAACACTACAGTTTATCCAGGAGAATAAGGAGCAGGTAATTAATGGAAACATACAGTTATCAGCCAATACACTCACAGCGGATAGGCATCAGATAACTGGAACAGTTACAACAGAAAGGTTTAGTGCAGGTTCCTGGAAAGCATCATTTAACATTAACATCAAATACCAGGCTGAATAGTAGAGAGGACTAAAGAGGACTATATATCAAAAAGCAGATATGGTATTATATAATCAGAAAGAAAAGGAAATTCCAAATACAGCTTAATGAGCTGTAGATGGAATTTCTTTTTTTTTACAACAAAATAACAATTGTACCGTAATCCGGTACGGAAAGGATGATTATGGGTAATAATTTTATTGATGAAGTTTGTGATAATATGCATGGGATTGAGTATAAGTATGATCTCCTTGCCAGAATGGATCAGGACTGTAAATATTATTTACAGCATCCACATGAGAAACATTTATGGGCAGGAAATGTGGAAGAACATATTGAAGACATGAAAAAAATATATAACAGTTTTCCGGATGAGGGAAAACCCGAATGGCTCAGTATGGAAGAAATTGAAACATATGAAAAGGAAATGAAGGCACTTACTAAAAACCTGACACCGGAGATGGAGAATAAAACAGCGGTAAAAAAGAAATTGGAACAGAAAGGTCCAAAAATATAATGTGTTAACATGATGATGTACCGAAATCCGGTACATTTTTTATTGCCAATCATTGTTAAGAATGCTTGTAGCAGGTTCTTGCGATGGGAAAGGAGAAGGAATGACGGAGCAGGATATTATGGAGGTTATATCAGAGGTAAATCAGCGGGTAGCCAATGTGGAAAAAGAACGTACAGCGGAGCAGGTGACGTTTCGCCTTGCAATCAAGCGTCTGACCAGACTTATCGGGCAGCTTGGTGAAGACCATGCTGCAGAAGCAGAGTTGATTCAGTTCGCAGCAGACAGTAAAGACATTGATATATTAAAGGAGCGGCTTGTTCAGATAAATTCGTTTGGGTTACGGAATATTGAAGAGCCAAGGCTGTTTATTGATATGGATGGAACACTGGCAAAATTTCAGACTGTTGATACACTGGAAAAATTATATAAAAAGGGGTATTTTTACAACCTTCCACCAAATGAAAATGTAGTGGAAGCAATCAGAAATATCATAAATAATCATCCGGAGAAGGAAGTGTATATATTGTCTGCAGTATTAAGTGATAGCAAATATGCGAAAGCGGAAAAAGATGCATGGCTTAATAAATATTTGCCGGAGATTGATGCGGAGCATCGTATCTATCCACCTTGTGGGGATAGTAAGCTGGCATATGTTCCTGGTGGAATCCGGACAACAGATTTTCTTTTGGATGATTACACACATAATCTTATACTCTGGGAGCCACCAGCAAAAGGAATCAAGCTTTTAAATGGTATTAATCATACAAGAGGTACCTGGCAGGGCAGTATGCTTAGGTTTGATAAGAAGCCGGAGCAATTGGCTGCGGATATTGTAAAAGTAATAGAAGGCGCACAGATGAAGGATATGCGACCACAGGATAAGATACTGCATCAGGAACAGAAAGCACCTAAATTATAAAAGATAAGGAGGAAATGACAATGGAGATAACAGAAACAAAGGAAGCAGTAACAAAAGCACCGTTTTCGGCATGGGTGGGTAATTTACATGCGTATACAGAAGGAAAGACGGAAGGACGTTGGATAGACTTTCCACAGAGCAAAGAAAATCTGCAAAAGGCAATAAATGATATTTCAAAGAATGGAGCACATGAAATCTTTATTGCTGATTATGATTTCAGGGATGATTGCACCTATCTTAATAATATATTTTCAGAATACAGTAGTATTTCCGAACTGAATGTAATTGCAAAACTGATTGGTTCAGAGCAGCATCCAGCAGTAGAAGCTTATCTTAGTCAGGATAATGATGTTTCACTAAAACAGCTGGCAAATCTCTATATGCAGGAGTCCGAAATACCATATCATACCTTTTCATTTAAGGGAAGTGATAATCCGGATGTAATGAAGCGATTATCGGATGAGGGAAAAATAGGGTATGAGCTGGTAGAAGCTTATGACATTAAAGAGCAACTGAAAGGAATCACTGTTAATGAGGTTGATATTTCACAATATATTGATGTAGAAGCAATTGGAAGGGATGCCATCATGGAGGGATTTGGATGTTGTGATGGCGGATATTATATTTCAAATGAGAAAAGTGTTAATACCGATTATTATAAAATGGAAGAAATTGAAGAGGAACTGGATGAGATGGAACCGGTACAGAATGCGGAAGTTGAAAAAACTGTGAATGTGGAAAAGGAACAGAAAGAACAGCTGTTGCGTACGCATCCGGAACCGGCACTTAGGCAGCCACGGTTATAGGGGGTGAAAGTATGATGCAGAAACATGAACGTGCCATTAAAAAATTAAAAGATGAACTGGCTCTTCTCTTAGAAGAGATAAAGAATATGCAGGCACGAATTAATCAGTTAGAACGGGAAATGGCTATTGAAGAAGCAGAACAGGTGGAACAGGAAAAAGAGCCAGTTGTGCTTAAAAAGAGCGAAGAACTGAAGGCACCAAAATTGTAATACATAGATTTCAAGAGATTAGTGTACCGGATTTCGGTACAGAAGGGAGAAACATTGACAGATAAATATAATGTTGTAATTGAAGTGGTAGATACAAAAGAGTATATATCGATTGAACTTCCGCAGGATGAAGACAGCCTGCAGGAACAGCTGAAAGAATATGGGATTAATGAAAACACAAAAGTCAGACTTCCATTTTTGAATGGGAAAATTGAAAATGATGAAGACATGCTTATAGAAACAGACTTGTGGTATGTTACAGATAAAACATTTTCAGGAATGGAAGGCTTGAATGTCTTGCTAAGTAAGTCGGAAGAACTTAAGAACGAGCGAGTGGAATCATATGCAATGGAACACAGGGATGATATAAATTCTCCGGAGAATTTGCTGAATTTACTGGTTCAGAAAGAGGATATTCCATATCATGAGTATACAAGTGATCCAGATGCAGGTATTACAAGGGGAACATCAGCGAATGGAAAATTTGGAAGGACATATTTATATGAAAATTATAAAGAAATGTGGCGGGATATAAATACGATTCCATGTAGAACGGAAAAGATGATCGATTTTATGTCGTTGGAAACAATAGGCGGAGCCATTGCAGCGGCAAAAGGAATTACAGTTTGTGAAAATGGATATCTGGAAGCTGAAAAACTTGATTTGCAGAAATATTCATTAACTGAAATAAAAGAGCAGTTTATGGATTATGAAAACAAGATTGAACCGAAAAGACCAGTCCAGACACATCATCAGAAGATGAAGAGTCCTAAATTATAAAAGATGTACCGGAATCCGGTACAAATGATAAAGGTATCTTTATTGCTTATTGGCAGTAAAGGTACCTTTTTTGGAAGGGAGAAGATATATGGATATTGATGTTACTATGAAAATCGACAGAGATGCCATGATGAGCAAAAGTGAAAAGAGCAGGACAATTGCTAAAGGATGGGTGGAAGTAGAAAACTGCATCAAGTTTCCTGTTTTTGTTCGAACTTATATAGATAAGGAAACGCAGGAAGAAAAGATGTTTGTATCCATGCCACAGCGTAAAGGAGTGAAAGGATATTCCAACATTATTTCTTTCGAGAATAAGGAAACAAGGGAAGAAATTGAAGATGTTGTATTAAAAACAGTATTGAAACAGGCACTTAAATCTTTTGAACAAGTATCCATCTTAGAAACCAAAATAACATTGCTTCCAGAAGATACAAAAAACCGGCAGGTAAAAATCAAAGGAATTGCATCTATAAAGTTGGAAGGTGGTATTAGGATACAGAGCATTCTTATAAAAGAAGGGAAAAATGGTTTGTTTGTTGAAATGCCACAGTATTTTTCAGAAGGCAGCTATCATGATACGGTGTATGGAACATCGGAGGCAATGCGAGATGAGTTATCTGGGAAGATACTGGAAGCATATAAAAAGCAAATGGAACTGCAGCTTCATCCAGAGCTGGCGGAAAAAGAGACAAAAGAGGAAAACCTGGAAGTGGAACAGAAGAGACCAGAGATTTCAGTGGAGGAAGTGAAACGTGAGAAGCAGACAGAGAATCCAGATGTACCGGAATCCGGTACAGAAAAAGAGCTTGTTTCAAAGCAGGAAAGCGAGACAGTAACAGAATCGGAAAATGCAAATGAGCAGGATGCAGCGGAAGAGATAAAAGAGGAACCGGTCCTTTCTTGGGAAGATGGATTTGTGGCTGCATTTGCAGAACGTAACAAGGAAGAGGTATTAGCATTATTAGCAGAATTAAGAGGAGCACCAAGAATTATATCATCGGAGAAAACCGATGATATTCTGATAATGGAGCAGGCAGAATACTCAATCAATGAAAAGACCAGTATTCTTCTTATATTTGATAATACCTATGAGAAAGACCGTGAAATAAAAGAGGGGACAGATATACGCCAGGAGATAACAGTTGTACTTAAGGAAAAGGGTAAGAAACCTGGTATGCTTCCTGTGATTAAATTATCTTCCCATAATTTAGAGGACGCAGAAGCAAGTTATAAGGAAGCAGTTCGTTCCTGGCAGACATTGACACATCAGAATATAGCACCAGATATTGAGCCGGTATTAAATTCACAGCAGCAACCTGCAGGAGAGCCGAAGTCTGAAATGAAAGAAGAAATAGAAGAATCTATTGATGAGGAGCCGGAATCAGCGGAAGAAGTAAAGACAGTGGAAGAAACGGAACAGGAAAAAGAACAGAATGTACCGGAATCCGGTACACAGCAAGAAATCAATGTGGCTGTTGATAAGGAGGAGGTAACCGGACAGAAAGAGACAGGTCAGACAGAAGTAAAGGAAGATGTGGCAATACAGGAAGATGCAGAAGAAAAGATGATAAATGAAGCAGCGGTAAAAGAGTTTTTATCAGCGTATCTTTCCAGTGATAATGAGAGTATGTTGGCTGCTATTTCACATGCAAAGCTTACTTTGGGTTCAAAGAATTTCAGCCGAAATTATAATACGCTTGCTTTTCAGGAAGTTTCTTTTGAAGATGGGAAGAATAAAATATCAGTCCGGTTCCACAATGGATATGCACCGGAACAGACAGCAGCATCTGTTGACAGTAAAAGACAGTTGATTGAGGCGGTTATTTATGAAAATGGTGATGCAAAGGCAATCCGGACACTTGCAGAAAAAAAGACTATCAGCTCCAAAAGGGCTGCTTCTAACTATGATGAAATGAAAAGTGACTGGATGCAGCTTACTCATCAGGATACGATAACATTTGATCCATCAATAGTAATTGAAAAGCAGAAATTAAAAGCACCAAAAATGTAAGGGAGGGTTCTAAATGACAGAAGAACAGAATGGCAGTGTACCGGAATCCGGTACAAAAAAGCCGGAGCAGGCAACGGTAAAGAAAAAAGCAGTGGCAAAGTCGAATGCATCTCTGGGAGAACAGTATCTGGGGGCATTATTCAAATGTGCATCCTGGATATCTCCGGCATATAAAGAAATGGCGGAAAAGGCAAAGGGTAAGCTTGAGGTATTAAAAGAACTGTACTTATGTTCCTGTGATGGGGTATCGGAGGAAAAAGCCCTTGAAACGCTGGATAAGGATAATCCGGAAGTTATGCTACGTTTTATCAGACAGAAATGTGTAGAGGAACGTGCTACAAAGGGATATGAAGAGGAACTAAAGGAAATTCGAAAAGCTGCAGCGTTGGTAAGACATGAAATGCAGGATATGAAAGAAAAGATGGATGCTATTACAGAAAAGGTTCCAAGTATAGCTGCTATGTTTCCGGAAGAAGAGCCAGTAAAGGATGCTGTAGAACAACCTGTAGAACCAGTAAAGGAAATTATAAAGAAAAAGGAGCAGGTATCATCGGAAAACGAAAAAGAGCAACTGGCTGTACCGGAATCCGGTACAAACGTTGTTACGGAAAAAGAGCAGGGTGTGAAGAAGTGGAAAGCCAAAATACATAAAACTTTTTCTACACTATTGAAATCCCGTACAGAAAGCATTCATAAATACGTTGAAAGTCTTTTAGAGGAAGGATATACAGATGAGCAGTTATCCTTCCTTTTAGATTGCCTGGAAGATGGAGATACACCAGAGCAGATACGAAAATATGCTTCTCCCAAGTTACCGGTTGAGGTAATGAAACGCTTAAAGATGATGGAAGAAAGAGAGGACAAAAAGGATGGAGAATGATAGAGAATTTGAACAGGTTCTCATGAATGTGAGAAATACGTCTGGTGGAATTTCATCTGCAATCATGCTGTCGGCCAGAATGTCTATGCTGCTTGTTGTATTTATTATGCGTATGGTGAAGAAAGGGTTAATAGCAGCATCTTATGCAGACAATATTAAGTCATTTGCACAGATGACTGAGGGAAAATATCAGATTTATAATATCCCACTTTCGGAAGACCGTGCACAGTATATGATGCGTTTGAATGAAATCGAACTGCATCTGCAGCAAGAGAAAAATCCAATAAAAAGAAGAACCTTAGAAAAGGAAAAGAAGGAATTAAAAGAAAAACTGCCGGAGATAGAACAGCTAAAGAAGCTAGATGTGAAGCATTGTGTGCTGCCAAAACTAAATGGATCCGAAAGAACCATTCAGATAGCAGTATCTGCAGATTCAGAGCCTTTATTTAAAAACTGGTTTATCAATCATCTAACCAGTGAATTATCCGGAGGCGAAAAGGAACTGGAAGATATTAAAAACTTCACAGAGGGCAATTACTCAATTTTTAATGTTCCATTTGAAGGTGAAGAGTTAAAAGAGGTGCTTCCAGATTTTGACACGCTTGGTATTAATTATGCAGTTCTCCCAGACCTTAAGGTTGGAGATAACAACAGTCAGCTCGTTATTCCAAACACGGACCGAAATAAATTGGAGATGTGGTTTAAAATGTGGAAAGAAAAGCAGCTTAGAAATGGAGAACAGCCGGGCGAAATATATGAAATGGACGAAAACTCTTATATGAATACCGGAACTCTTGGTGAAGAGGAATATATTGGCGCTGCTGACCCGAAATTCCAGGAAGCCAATATGCAGTTTGAACAAAATGAAAAAGAAATACCTGGTATTCCTGCAATAGGAAAGGAAAATTCGGAAGAATTTATCCGGTTATCCCAGGATAACAATTATAAGAAAATAACCATTAACAATGATACTTTGGTCGAGAATGTGGTTCTTTCGGAACGTGAGAAGGTCTTATCAAAGCAGGGTTTCTTTATATCCAGAATACCAGGAACATATGGCGAAAAACAAATGACACTCATATTGCCAAAAAGTCAGGTTTTTAAGACAGATGAGGGAAAGACCTTTATTGCTTTTATTCCGAAAAACAAAGGAAGTATGGTTGCTTCGGCAAAAGGTGAAGTAAAGGAATTATCATTTGATGATGTCATGAATGCATATGACCCAGTTAAGCGTGGCTTCCGGAAAGTAGAAGAAATGATGAAGCCGGAGATAAGCCCAGATATCAAACCAGATATCAAACTTTCACCGGATATGGCAAAGGATATTGCTGGAAAAGGTGGTCCTTTACCAAAAATAAAACCATAAAGGGGGGCTTGTATGGCTTCTTATGGAACACGTTATATAAAAAAGAAGACTCCTTATGGTCTGTACTTTGCTTTACTGGTCATATTCCTGATAGTCGGCTATTTTGTGTCCGGCTTATATAATATACCAAATGTGAAGTTAAACAATCTGCAGGATAGCCTCCTTTACTGTTTTATGCATCCTCTTTCCAATTGGAACGAGAAAACGCCTGCAGTAATGGGGGCATTTTTCATACTTTGGTTTATGCTTCTTTCATACTTTATGTATTATTATCGCAACTTTCAAAGCGAGATGGAGCATGGTGATGCAAACTGGGTTGAACCGGAAGTCATTACAAAGGAACTTTCTGATAAAGAAGAAATTTGTAACAGGATATTATCAGAATCACTTCGAATCAGTTGTCGTGGGGGTATCTCCAACAATAATATGATGATTATAGGTTCTTCGGGTTCTTTTAAGACTACATCCATTATGCATCAAAATCTGCTGCAGGGGTATGGATCAAAGGTAGTATTGGACGTAAAAGGTGATACGCAGAGAAAGCTTGGAAACAAATTTATTAAAATGGGTTATAAGATTTGTTCCCTGAACTTTAAAGAGCCGGATAAATCAGACCGCTATAATCCGTTTCAGTATATTGAAAACGAAGAGGATATCCTTAGAATCAGGGATGCAATCCATGAGGTCTGTAGACCGCAAAAAGAGACCTCTTGCGCTGACCCATTCTGGGATGATGCAGTAAAACTGTACGCCCAGGCATTATATGAACATGTCTGGCTGAAATCAAGAGAAAACGGAAAAGTTGGAACGATGAATGATGTAATGGAATTATGTCGCATGGAGTCTCGGAGATATGTGGATAAGGATGGTAATGAACGTTCTGCATTGCAAGATGAAATGGATAAACTTGCTGCTAAATATGGAGATGAATATCCACCTGTTCGTGACTACCGGAAGTTAAAAGATGGTGCACCGGATACCGTAAATTCAGTTATTCTTATGTTAAATGGTATGTTCTCCATCTGTGAGACAGCAGAGGTAAAACGAATCTTTAGCGGAAATGATATTGATATTCGGGAACTTGGAACAGGAGTAGGTGGTAATCCGGAAAAACCGGTGATGCTATTCCTTGTTATTCCAGACAATATTCAGGTTTACAACTGGATTGTATCTGTCTTTTATACCCAGATGTTTGATATATTAACACGTCTTTCTGACAATGAAATACACGGACCACTTCCTGTGCCAGTAGAAGTATGGATGGATGAGTTTTACGCCGGAGCACGCCCTGCAAATACAGATGTGCTGCTTGGAGTTGTTCGTAGTAGAAATATATCTATGATTATAATGTTACAGTCTATTGCACAGCTGCAGACCTTGTACAAGGAAAACAAATGGGAAACTATGATGGATAACCTTGCAACAGTTGTTTATCTGGGTTCTGGTCCGGCGGCAAAATCGACACATGAATGGATTTCAAATTTATTAAGTACTTCAACGGTTGATAGCAGGTCTGATAATGTCCACCTGGGGGCAAATGGAAACAGTGGACTTGATTTCCATAGGGCAGAAATCAAGTTAATGACGCCAGAGCAGGTAAAGAGAATGCCACCAACAGAGTGTATTGTTTTCATAGAGAGTAGACCACCGGTCTATGACAGAAAAGCTATCCCTTTTGATAAGCCGGATTATGGCTTTGTTGCAACAGATTTTCTGAAAAAACGTTATTCAGAAGCACTGGGGTTAGGTGAATATGAACATCCGGTGCATACGGTGTATGACCCGATTCATTTCCGATATATTACTGTGGAACAGGAAAAACGCCTGCAGGTAGTAACAAAACAGGAAGATATTGAATCGTTTCAGGAAGCGGCGAAGAATGACCCTCGTATTCTTACCTGTAACATTGATGAAACAGAACTGCTTTATTTGAATTGGAATCGAAGAAAATGTAGCGTCGAAGAAGTGCAGCAGATATTCATGCAGACAATTGAAGCAGAAAAACGCAAAATGGAAGACCTGAAAGGACTATCTGTTCTGCAGGATGTTGATGGTGGAGAAATCATCCTTCCAAAGCCAGTAGAAGAGAAATCGGATAAAACCGGTTGGAATATGGATTGTTCATTAAGAGAAATCTTATCTGAACATTGGAACGATTTAAGTCAGATTGAGCAGGAAGAAATATGTATTGACCTTGCCAGTGACTTGAATGAAACACAAATAAAAGAAATATTGCGTCTTCCAGTGGATGAAATGGAAGTAAGACGCAGAGCTTATATTTTAATGAATAAGGACAACAAAAAACAGGCTACAGGTTAATTTGTAAATGTACCGAATTCCGGTACATGGAGAAAGAGTGTTTTTAGAGCGGGAGCTTTAAAAACACTCTTTTTTGTATGAGCAAAGGAAAGGAGCAGAAATATGGCAGGATATAGTGGATTTAGGATGAGTAATAATGCAGTTGATGCATACGATAATGGAGAAAAACCATTAAGCAAATGGAGCAAGGGAGAGATATTACAAGAAATTCGTATTTATGCCAAAGAGAATAATATAAATATAGACATGGAAAAGCTGAATAAAGTGTCTTTGCCAGTATTGAGAGAGTCATTTCTATATAAGACAGCATACCATCATACATCGAAGTTTTATAATAGCACTGATTTTTATGCTATAGATTTTGATACGGTGAATGAAATGGTAGATTTGGAAAGTGTCCAGAAGCTGCTGGAACTTACCGAGGAAGAAAAAATGTTGAAAAAGCAGGAAAAGAAAGAGGATTCACCTGAAATGTGGGAATGTGCATATCTTGTCTGGGGTGGAACAAGAGCACATCCAAAGGCTACAGAGCAGACAGCAATTGGCGAGGTTCGAGGAAACTGGTTTTACCTTCCAGAGGGTGGAAAGAAATCTATCAAGGCGAACGGATTTCGTTTTATCCGGCAGATAAAAGAGGAACCGGCAGTGCAGGCGCAGCCAATAAAAGAACAGACAAAACAGCCGGTTAATAAAGTTACAAAGCGTGTAAAACCAAGAGGACCAAAGTTATAATGAAATAGGAAGAAATAATAAAAGGTGCATTAGTGTAATAGCTGATGCATCTTTTTTTTGTGTCTTGGCAGCACACTGTTGATGTAGTAATATATGGCTATAAAATAAAAAGAAAGGGGAAGTAGGATGTCACTTATAAGACCGGATGGAGTAATCGTACAATTTGATGCAGAGGATTTGATAGTAAAGCTTAAAGAAGATATAAAGCAATACGGCTTCGGAAAAAGAGTCAGGGCATGGTGCCTAAATACGGAAGGTGTTGTTATATACATTAATTACAATTATTTGGACGAAGAGCCGGTATTGAGAGACATAGAGAAAGAACATGGCGTATATTTTAAGATAATGGCAATGGGTGAACTGCTTCCGCTATTAGAAAAAGAAAATTCAATCTTATATTAGAATACTTTACAGTAGTCTATTAATTTGCATTTGTTAAAAGGAATTTGACAAAAGCAGATTGGTAGACTACTATTTAATTGAAAAAGATATTCTATTTATACAAAAGAGGGAGGCGTGATTATGAAAGGTTTTAGACAGCTGAAATGGCGGGACAGGGTTCAATTGGAAGAACTTCTAAAGTTTCATACAAATAAATCAGAAATAGCCAGAATCATGCATGTAAGCAGGGTCACGATTTATAATGAATTGAAGAGAGGAACATATGACCATCTTACTACGGAGCTTACCCATGTGAAAAGATATAGTGCAGATATGGCTCAAAGAAAATTTGAAGAGAACCTGAAAGTACGAGGAACGCAGCTTAAGATAGGAAATGATATTGAGCTTGCAAATTATATTGAACAAAAAATAGTAGAAGAACATTATAGTCCTGGTGCGCTTATTGGTGAGATGAGGCGGACTGGCATGGATAAAAAATTTAAAGTCAGTATTTGTGAAAAAACAGTTTATAACTATATTGATAAAGGTATCTTTTTAAGTCTGACAAATAAAGACCTTCCAATAAAAGGAAAGAAGAAACGCACATATAAGAAAGTTCATATTCAGAAACGACTGGAAAGAGGAACAAGTATTGAGGAACGACCGAAAAGAATTAATTTCCGGAAAGAGTTTGGACATTGGGAAATGGATAGTGTAGTTGGTCGAAGAGGCAATTCGAAAAAGACATTGCTTACATTAACAGAAAGAAAGACCAGACGGGAATATGTATTTCTGCAAAGGGATAAGTCTGCTAGAGCAGTGGTTGATTCACTGGATATGCTAGAAAGAAGATGGGGAAAAGACCTTTTTAGAAAAGTGTTTAAAACAATTACGGTAGATAATGGTACAGAGTTTTCAGATTGTAGCGGCATTGAGCGGTCGGTATATGGAGGTAATAGAACGAAAGTATATTATTGTCATCCATATTGCAGTTGGGAACGTGGAACAAATGAGAATACAAACAGGATGGTTCGAAGACAGGCACCAAAAGGAACGTCCTTTGAAAATATGACGGAGGAAGAAGTTCAGTGTATTGAAGATTGGGTGAACCAATACCCACGAAAGACCTTTGAATATGCTACCTCCGGTGAGCTATTTACTGAAGAAATGCGTCTATTGATATAAGCAAAGTGTAATTGAATATTTTTTGAAGACTGGCGGGTAGGCAGTCTTTTTTTCGTTGGTGAAATGGAATATTCAGATGTCATGCAATGCAGAGTTATTTGTGTTTTTATACAGAAAAACTGGGATAAATGGAAAAGTATATTAAAAATCAATGATGTAACTACATTTTTATTGTATATTTTGCACAAATTCAAAAAATATAAAGAAAAAGGTTGCATTTTATAAAATTTTGAAAAAATGAAAATAATTGTTGACATGCTATCTATTTGATGATAGAATCATTTTTGCGCTGATTTGAAGCGTATCAATATGGAGAGATATCGAAGTGGTCATAACGAGGCGGTCTTGAAAACCGTTTGTCCGCAAGGGCGCGTGGGTTCGAATCCCACTCTCTCCGCTTCCAACTTAATAATTGGAAACTAATTCGGAGAAGTACCCAAGCTGGCCGAAGGGACACCCCTGGAAAGGGTGCAGGTCGTTAACAGCGGCGCGAGGGTTCAAATCCCTCCTTCTCCGCTCGCTTGTGAGATGATTATACGGACGTTCGACAATGGATTTTACGACTGTAAAAAACAAGTCAAAAAAAGTAAAAAAAGTTGTTGACAAAGAAAGAGTCCTGTGATAATATAAACAAGCTGACCGGTGAGAGCAAAGCAAAAGAGCTCACAGAACTGGTCAAGAACCTTGATAACTGAACAGTGAAATAACCTTGAAAGATTTTGAGAAAAACGTAATC